>JAJDWM010000186.1 GCA_022825595.1 Bryobacterales bacterium
GGGCCGCTTTTGTCGGGGTTGCGCGGGCCGGGGCGGGCGCGCAGCGACAAGAACGCCGCCGGGGGCCGCGTTCGCGGCCCCGGGCGCGTGTAGCAGGATCGGACGATCCGTGGGGTCGGCGTTACTCCTTGGGTCCAAATACCCACATAAAGCCGACCGTGAACGTGTTCTGGTCCATGGAGAAGCCGCCATCGCAGGACGGGCACCCGAAGAAGGCCACGTCGGACCAGTCGCGACGGTACTCCAACCTTGTCAGGAAACGGGGGTCCTCCTTAACGGGCTGCACCTCGAAGGTGATCGTGTTCTCGCGCAGGTTCTGCATGGTGCCGGTCGAGCGGGCCTCCGAGTCGTCGAGGAACTCCATGCGGTACGCCAGCCGCACCTGGTCCGTCAGGTGCACGCGGGCGTAGCCGCCCATGCCCCACGACGTGGCGCTGGCCATGCCGTCGTGGGCCTGGATGTAGTCGAGGTTGGCCATTATTTCGAACCTGTCGTGCAGACCTCCGTAGAAGTTCCAGCTCAGGTTCTTCAGCCAGCCCTCGTTAGTCCCCGGATTCTCAGGCCCGTTAATCCACGTCAGCGTGGTGTTGAAGCGGTCGCTCGGAGCAAAGGAGCCCTGTATTCCGTAAGACTTTCCGGTGTTCTGATCCCACGCATTGTCGAATCCATTAACCAACAGGAATGTTGTAGTGAATGTATCCGATACGGGGACGCTGAATCTGGCGCCCAAGTGTGAGAATGGCTCGTTCCAAGCCCAGAGTATGCCGCGGGTGTAATTCCAGTTCAGGTGGGACTCCGCGACCTCAAGGCCGGCGATGGTTCCAAACAGGCCGACATCCAGCTGCGAGCCATTCCCGAACTGGTAGTATCCGTAGGCCTGCTGCAGATACAGCACATCCTCCAGCGGTCCGGGCTCCAGCCCGTCGCGGAACAGCCGGGCGCCTGAGCCGAACCAGATGTCCGACCGGAAACCTATCGGCCCGTCCCCGCTCGCGTCGATCTCAAGCTTGGCCTGATTCAGGCCGAAGCCGCGGGAGTTCGGATTCGTGTAGTAGAGCGTGTTGAAGCCGTCTCCCGGCTGGTTCGTGTTGTGCGTGTAGTATGCATCGAGCAGTCCGGTGAACGAAATGGCTTGGCCACCACTGCTGGCTACGCCAACGAGGGCATCCTCGTCCGGCTCGGCATAGGTCACAGCAGTAGAGGAGGCCGGCGAGCCAACCCTGAGAGGCGCTGCGTCCGAGGGCTCGACGGCCACGACCTCGGGCTGGTCCGCATCCTCGGCGGGGGGAGCATCGGCTGAGGCCTCGCCGCTCAGTGAGTCAAGCATGGCCTCCAGCTGCAGCAACCGCACCCGGAGTGCGTCCAGCTCTTCGCGGATTTCAGCCTCCACTGCGGCTGCTGATTCGGCTGTGCTGTCCTCAGACGTGGCGGCGGTGAGGGGCAACCACAGCAGTCCAAATGCAAGTGTTCTGATGATCAAGTGTCTCATCGGGTGAGTTCTCCTCGTTGAGTTCGGCGTACGTCGACCTGCCCTGCCAATCGCATGACAGGTCGGATGGACGCTCTCCGGCGGTCACTAGGTGCCGCCTAGACTCCACTCTACGGAACGACCGCTTGAACGGCAAGAAGATTCTTTTTATAGCCCCTATCGGAAAAATTTAGGGGGCTTGGAGCGTGCCTGGACCGGACCTATTCCTGCGCTTCCCGCACTAGAGAGCTCTCCCGAATTCTGCCGCAGTCCTCGGGGAGCACGCTTGAGCCCAGAAAGTTCCGGGCCCTGTGCAGCAGGTGCCTCGACGGTCCGCCGGTGTGCCCGCAGCGGCACAGCAGGTGGGCGAACTCGTGTGCGACCGGCGAGTAGTGCGGGTCGCGGCGCGGGAGCCAGTGGCTCCGGTAGGAGATCCAAGCCGTGTCTGCGTAGGCCGGCTTGGACCGTGCGGTCTCCGGCGGACCGTACGAGACCGCAAGCGAATCAGTCCCCCGAACGGCCCCTATCAGGAACGCTACCGGCCTCGCAGTCCCTTGGGGCAGAAGCGAGACAAGGCGCACGACGTCCGCCGGAGCTCCCGAGGCAGGTTCGACGTCTGCGGCGTCGAATCCCTTGAAACCCTGAGAGAACTCGACTCTGGCCAACACGACCCTTCCGAAAGCAACTCCGCAGGGCTCAAGGATCGCGGCAGTCTTGCGGAGCTGGCGCAGTGCCCTTCCCTGAGTCCAAGGAGTCCGCCTATCAAACACCACTGTGGCGTCTAGGATCCCTGCACGCCTAGGCCGCCCGTTCGGGTAGATCTCCCGTTCCGGGACATGCCGCATCTCGGCCAGGGGAAACCCCGCGCCGGGCCACGCCACAAATGGCCCCTGCGCACGGAGCGGGGCCATGCAAGCCAAGACCATGGCCAATAGGCCGGTCGCCCACGGCAGCACGAGCGCTCCCCCGGCCCATAATAGATGCGGCAAGCCCGCCACGGGCTGAGCGAAGCTGGGCACGCCCATGGCCACGAACGTATCGGACCTGGACACACCTGCCCTGCTGGTCGATCTCGACAGGCTCGAGGCGAACCTGGACCGGGCAGCGGCCTACGCCAAGGCCAGCGGGCTGCGTCTCAGGCCTCACACCAAGACGCACAAGTCTCCGCTGGTCGCATCCATGCAGGTCGCGCGCGGTGCAGTGGGCCTGACGGTAGCGAAAGTAGGCGAGGCCCAGGTCATGGCCGGGGAGGGGGTGCCCGACCTCCTCGTTGCGTACCCGGTCTGGGGAGATGTCAAGTGGGCCCGCTTGGCGAGGATCGCGCGGGCCGTCCCCGTAACGGTGGCGCTCGACAGTCCGGACGTCGCCGAGGGACTTGCGGTCCACGCACGACGGGCCGGGATCGTCATTCGCGTCCTGGTAGAGGCTGACTTGGGCATGCGCCGCTGCGGGCTGCCGCCGGGTCCGGCGCTGGTTGACCTGGCCCGCCATGTCGAGGCTCTCGACGGATTGCGGGCGCAAGGGATCATGTTCTACCCGGGACACATTAACCCCGCGAGCTCCGGTGGCCCGGGCCAGCTGGGGAAGTTGCGCTCCGACCTCGAGCGCGTGCTCTCCGACTTTGGCGCGAGCGGCCTGTGCGCAGAAATCGTTAGCGGGGGCTCGACGCCTACGCTGTACCATTCCCACACCATCGACGGGCTTACCGAGATCCGCCCAGGCACGTACGTGTTCAACGACAGGTCGCAAGTGGCGATGGAAGCCTGCAAATGGGAGCACTGCGCGCTCTCGGTGGTAGCGACTGTAGTCTCAGTCTCGGAGCGAGGGTGGTTTGTCGTCGACGCCGGCTCGAAGACCCTGTCCTCAGACCTCCAGCGTCCCGATCAGGATGGCTGCTTCGGGCACGTGGTGGATGTTCCAGGCGCCCGGCTCCACATGATGAACGAGGAGCACGGGATGGTGGATATGAGCGGGCGCATGGACCTCGCTCCCCGAATCGGCGAAAGGGTGCACATCATTCCGAACCACGTCTGCGCGACGGTCAACATGCACGATGTGGTGCACGGCGTCCGGGGCGGTACTGTGGAAGTCTCCTGGAAAGTCGCAGGCCGGGGGCGGGTCCAATAGCCGCGCCGGAGGAGGTATCGATCACCGTGGATTCCAGTTCCAGCAATTCCATCGAGCGCGTCACTGCCCCGGGAGCGCCGAACCCTCAGGGGCCCTACTCCCATGCCGTTAAGGCGGGCGGCTTCGTGTACGTGTCCGGCCAAGCTGCGCTGGATCCGGTCTCGAGCAAGCCCACGGGCGGCAGCGTCGCCGATGAGACCCGGCGCACCCTCGACAACGTCCGGGCAATACTCGAAGCTGCCGGTGCATCGCTGAAGGACGTAATCAAGTGCAACGTCTACCTCGCGGACATTCGTGATTTTGCGTCGATGAACGCGGTCTACGCGGAATACTTCGGCGCTGCCAAGCCAGCCCGCACGACCGTGCAGGCCAGCCTTCCCGCCGCGGGGCTCCGCGTGGAGATCGACTGCATCGCGTACGTAGGCGTGTAGGCCCTGGATGCCCCGCAACGGTCGGTAGGCCGCCTTCCGAAATCGCTCATCAATGACCGCACCCCCTGTTCGGAGAAGGGTTCTGGTCGAAGAGGTGCTGGTCTTGAGCAATTGCATCGCCAAGGGCCTGTCTCGGCCTCGGGCTCGGAGCGCGGGGTGCCCCGTCACGCCTAGCGATTCCGGCATGCGGACTTCCGCGTGCCGCGATCACCGTTGATCTTCATTTGCCAGCCCACGCCCCGGTCACGAGCATGGGTGTTGGAAGTAGGCCGCGATCTTGGTCCAGCCTCCCATCAGAACGGGGGCTCAGTCTGACTGGACGAGACACCCGATCAGGTAAGGCCTCGGACGCCAGCCAGGGAATTGCCCACCCCTGTGGCCCTAGTCCAGTGTTCCGGCGCATCCACGCCGCCGTGCTGTGTCATGCCGGCCCGGACCGCTCCACGCTGTGGAAGGGGCTGCGGGCTTTCACCGTCGACGGCTCCAAGCTCAACCTGCCCCGGGAACTTGTGCGGGAAGGCTAAGCCCCGCCCTCACCGCAAGCACATTGCCCGCAGGAACTGCTCAGCTGCCTGTACCAGGTCCGCCGGCGCCTGCCGTGCGACTCCGTCGCTGCCGGCAGCTGTGACGAAGTCGTCACGATGGGCCGGCCGGGACGGTCCCCCTCCGGCTGGGACTGGTGAAGTACGCCGTGCACGAGACGCCCTATGTGCTCGGGACCACGCTGCTGGACGCGCAACTGTACCCGCTGTTGGCCTTGGCCGCCCTCTGCCACGGTCGCTGGAGCGTGGAAGAGCTGTACAAGATCTCGAAGGGATTGCTGCAGCTCGAGAGGATCGGGCCGCATGCCAGCGTGGGCCGGTGGTCGATGCTCGGCGGGGAGGCGGTCGTCGAACAGCACGCTGTTCTCGACGCTTCCGCATGGGTCTCCGACAAGGCCGTCATTCGCACTGGCGCGCGAGTCGGGGAGAACGCCAGGATCGGCACTGCGGCCGATCTGGGCGCGCAGGTCGCCGTGGGCGCTGTTGCCCGCGTTCACAGCCGGGTCCGCATCGGCACCACCGTGCGGATCGGCGAGCAGGTGCGCGTCTGCGACGCCGCCTCGGTGTTGCCGCTGGCCGTTGTTTGGGCGAATGCCTACATCGGCCGCAGAGCCCGGATTGCCCAGTCCGCCGTGGTAGGCACGGGCTGCCGCGTGCTCCACGATGCTGAGGTCGGCCGCGACGCCAGGCTTGGGCCCGATTCCGCGGCCACGGCCGGCCAGGTCATCCCGGCCGGCTGCGTCTATGGCACGTCGGCCATCAAGGCTAGGGCGGACCCGGCGGTCGCCCCCGCCTCCGCCGCTCGCGTCAGGCGTCCGCTTGCGGCGGCAGCGCGAACTGGTTGATCCAGCGGATGACCGCCGCACGGCGGGTCTCCGCCAGGCGCATGGAGCGCGCGATCTCGTAGATCGAGAGCCCGGCCCTCGTGTGGAGCCGCATGAGGTCGCACATGCGGATGCACGCGAAGATGTGCCAGATCTGCGACCGCTCCCGCGGCCGGAGCGTAGTCGAACGGAACAGCCGCCGCAGCTCCCTGCCCCCGGGACGCTCCGGCATGCCCGCTAGATGGTCGGCCGCGAGCATCTCGAGGAATCGGCGTGCCCGCTCGTCACCGCCGCGCGGCGGGATCGTCGCGCGCGCCCGCGGATGGTTGAACCAGGCGAACGGGAGGGGGTGGAGGCGCACCGCCCGCTCGGGCCGGACACCGAATATTGTCAGTGGCTTGCCGGCACCGCCGATAAGGGAGCCGTGTTCGCCCAAGCCTTCGCGGCAGGGGTCACCCCCGCGCATCAGGCATCTCTCGACCCGCTGCCGCTCGTAGCGTGCGTGCACCTCCTCGCGGGTGAGCGGCCGGCCGGGATCGTCGGGCGGCGGGTGGAAGTAGGCGTGCCGCACCTGCGCCAAGTTGAGCACGGACCGCGTCACCGCCCCCATGCGGGGCCGCGGCCGGGGTTTCTCGCGCGGATGTGCCGTCGGATCACGTCACGGACGAGGCGCACGGCATTCTGCGCATCGTGTCGGCTGGCGGGTGCGCTGAGGGGTTGGTGATGCCGCTTCATCCATCCAGGACCTAGGAGGCGCAATTCGCCAATGATGTCGTGCAGGTCCCCTTCATTGAGCGTAGAGAGTGCGGTTTCAAGCTCCGCGGGGGCCTGCTGCCGGGCGACAGCGATGTCGTATAGGTCGCGGGGAACGATGTCTCCGTTCTGGATCATCCGGTAGTGGAGCTTCTTCGCGAGAATCTCTGCCGTGGTCTCGAGCGGCACCTTCGTGCCGCGAACCGTATCGCCCGACACGGGGACGGGGGTGATCGGACGACTGGTCGAGACGGTGACCTCCCCGCCGTCGGCAAGGAAGACACGCGCATGCCACAGCTCAACGGTGATTCCCCGGAAACCGGCGGTGTGGCTCGCCAGATCGGCGCGAAACTCCTGTTCGCTCTCGCGGAGCCCCTTGTAGGCGGAGGCATTCACGAACAGGTCCACGTCCGTGCTGTGCCTGTGCTGCCATCTCGCGGCCAATGCGGTGCCCCCGCCGAGATGCAGCTCGCGATCGCCGCCGAGATGATGCCCGAGCGGCACCCGCACAGCCTCGAGCAGTTCCGCGGGTCCGGTGGGCAGGTCAAGCTTCGCCATGCGGGCTCTCCGCGACGCACCGTCAGTCTATCGCGCTATCGCGCGCGCAGCCCGCCGCTCCGTGGGGATCGGGACGGCTCGTTCGCGGCCGTTTGGCCGCCTGATCCCGGGAGCCGCGCTACCTGATGCGTGCCGGCCGGCCTAGAGCGCGGGTCGATCCAGAGGGCCGGATAGGCGTGCAGGACGCCGTCCTCCATCCCGCCGGGGCCGAACATGTCCACGCCCTCGAGCGTGTGGCGC
>JAJDWM010000135.1 GCA_022825595.1 Bryobacterales bacterium
TGGCCGCTGGACTCGGAGTACTCGAAGAAGTTGCCGAGGATGGCGTTGGCGAACGGGTGGTTCGAGTCGTAGGGGTTGAGGTTGGTGCGGCGGAAGTCGAATGTCCCCATGTGCCGCCCGACACCGTTGGCCCGCGGGCCCTCGCTGGCGTCGTTCAGCTCCCAGTAGAACCCGACTTTGACGGTGTGGTTGCCCTTGAACCAGCTAACGTTGTTGGACAGGACTACCCGCTCGTCATGTGCCGCAATGGGAGTGCGGGGATCGTAGTCGGACCGCGGGTCGTTCGGGATTCCGCCGAAGCTGAAGCGCGGGATCAGTCCCAGAGGGTTGGCCGACGGGAAGAGCTGGCCCAAGTCCTCGAGACCCGGATTGTTCTCCTTTCGCAGGTTCGTCAGCTGGAAGTCGTCGTTGAGAGCTCCGGACTCGCGACTCAAGCCCAAGCCCAGCCGGAATTCGTTCACGAGGGTCGGAGAGATGGTCTTGTTGTAGATTCCCTGCAGGTTCTTGTTGATGTATTCGTAGTGGTGCTGCTGCACAAAGATGCTGTTGTTGAATGCATTGAAGGCTACAGACTCGCGCTGGGCTTGGATGTCAGCGTTCCAGAACCTCGGTCGGAAAGTGATGCGGTCGTCGGGAGTTGGGACCCAGTCGAACTTGAACTGCCACTGGGTCTTCGGGTGGGAGGACGGCGACAACTCGGTGTAGTTGATCCCTTGCGTTGAGTAGAGGCCTTGGTCGGTCGGGTCGGGCATGAAGTTGAGAAGTCCCTGCCCGTTGCGGTTGACCCGTGTGGCCGGGATCATGTTGTTCGGGAACTGATTGCCGGTCGTGTGGTCTAGGACCGGGATCAGAGTTCCGTTCTGCTCGACTGACTGGGAGAAATCCCCCCGCCTCTCCAGCGCGGTCGGCACCGTCGCCCGGTGGCGCTGGGTGGGTTTCTGGATGCGCCAGCCCTCGTTGCTGACGAAGAAGAATAGCTTGTCCTTTTGTACCGGGCCGCCCAGCACTCCGCCGAACGTGTCGAAGCGATAGGGGGGCTTGGGCGAGCCGAATCGGTTGTTGTCGAACGAGTTGGCGTTGAGAACCTCGTTGCGTTTGAACCAATAGGCCGAGCCGTGGAACTCGTTGGTGCCGGACTTGGAGATGATGTTCACCTGCCCGCCGGGCGAGCGCCCGTACTCGGCTTGGTAGGCCGTCATCTTGACGCTGACCTCCTGAATCGCGTCCATGCTTACCGAAACGTGAAATGAAGCTGTGGCGTCGATGTCGTTGCCAGGCATGCCGTCGAGCATGAAGTTATTCCAGCCAGCGCGCGCTCCCGAGAAGTTTGGCGTGCGGGTGCCCCAGTTGCCGCCAAGGGCATCGCTTCCGGCCGTCTGGGAGACTCCCGGCAGGACGGTCAGCAGCGCAACGATGTCGCGGCCACGCTGCATCAGGCCCTCCATCTGGTTGCTGGTGAGCATGGCGTTAACGCCGGCGGTGTCGGTTTCGACCGAGGCGCCCTCTGCTTGGACAGTCACCGTTTCTGTCACGGCACCGATTGCCAGCGAGACGTTACCGAGCGCCAGAGCTTGGTTTGCATTGATTACAATTCCGGTCTGCTCGTAGGCTTGGAAGCCTTCCGATTGGACCAATAGCGTGTAGGTGCTCGGAGGTAGCGCGGCAAATACGAAATTGCCGGCTTCATTGGACTGGACGACGCGCCGTTCGGATGTGCCAGTGTTGGTGATCGTCACATCTGCCGCGACGATGACCTGCCCTGTGGGGTCCGTGACGGTTCCCGAGAGTCGTCCAGAGACTTGGGCCCAACTGGAGGTTGCGAACAGCAACGCTCCAATCAGTCCTGAAAGTCGGATGTTCATGGGTCCCTCCCGGCGGCACTCGTTGCCGCCGATCTTCAGCGATGGCCGTTCAAGACCGACGCGATAGGCGACGGCTCGAACCCTCGTTCAAGACCCTCTTGCCATCCGAAGTGGTTCCAGACCCCCCAGCACCCCAAACGCCTCTTACCGGCCAGATTGACTGGGGTGGCGCCACCAGTATGGGTCCGGCCCCGAGGTCCGTCAACGGGTGTAGGCCACCGGTAGCCGATAATCCCAGATGAGATCCGTAGTAGCTCTGTCGGAAGCCCGAGGAACGCGCACGAGGCGTGTCTCCTGCCTCCCCCCCGCTGCACTCCGAAGTCCGTATTCTGGGGATGACAGCGATGGTTCGGCATCTCACAGGCACACAAGTGTGCGAGCCTGCGGACTTCACGCCCTGTCGTTCGGATGGGCTGGCCACGGTCTCACCTCTGGACATACGACGCCGCTAGCATCACGGTTGGCGCTATCTGTAGAGCCGTTCTAGGAGAAATGTCCGGAAGCGTCTCTCCCGGTCCTGCTGCTTTGAGTCGCCGGGCCGCCGCACCGGGATGTTGGCGCCGCTCACCGAGTTCCGCGCGGCTGCTCTCTCCCGAGTCATGGCAATTTGACCGTCCTCTGCGGTCCCGCCGTATCTGTAGACGACTACGTTGATCTGGTTTCCCGCCTGTTCCATCAGTTCGACCTCGAACTCCAATCTGTGGCCTGCGACGCTGCCTCGGACGATTGCATCGCTGGCCCCTTGATCGTTGTAAATCTTGCCGCTAAGAGAGCTGCCGCTGTGGACAAGCCGAAACACCACATCCTTCGCGGTGGTACGCCCCTGCGACGGGATCGTCCCGATCCAAGTTCCTGTCAGGTCTGCCGCCGCCAGCTGCGCACCAGCGAGCGCCAGCACACAATTCAGGGAGGCACAAACGCGACCCGGACTACGCATGAAGCAGCCCGCGGAGCGGACCTGTACTGTCGGCAAAACGGTCCACAGGAGCGCCGAATGCATCGAGCATTGACACGTAGAGGTCCGCCAAGGGGTGGTCTTCCGTATAGAACAGGTGCTGGCCAGAATCGACCCGCCCGCCGCCCCGGCCACCAAGCAGCACCGGAAGCTTGTGGGGATCGTGCTTCTGCCCGTCCGCAAGCGCTGATGCGAACAGCACCATTGAGTTGTGAAGGACGTTCGAATCGCCCTCGGGCATGCTCTGCAGACGCCGCAGGAGGTAGCCGAACTGCTCCACGTGCCAGCGATTTATGATCTTGTACTGCTCCAACTTCTCTTGCACTCCGGCGTGGTGGGAGACTTCGTGGTGACCCGAAGAGACGCCGTCCAGGAATCGGAAACTCACGTTGCTGACTGCGTTGCCGAACATGAACGTCGCGATCCTAGTCGTGTCTGACTGGAATGCGATCGCGATCATGTCGAGCATTAGGCGCACATGCTCAAGATGGCTCGATGGTCGGTCTGGAGGGGCATGGCGGGGGTCCAGCTTGGCCAGTGGCTTCCACTGGCTCTTGCTTTGGTCGCTGGATCGCTCGACCCGGGACTCGATCGACCTCACGGAAGACAGGTACTCGTCGAGCCGCACTCGGTCAGCGGCGCCAAGCTCTGCGCGCAATCGCTTGGCGTCTCGCAGGACCCTGTCCAGCAATAGGAAGTCCAGTTTGGCGTCGGAGGCCTGCGAGCCGCTTGATGCTCGGAACAGGCGCTCGTAGACTGCCCTCGGATTGAGTTCGCGGGCAAGCGGAGTCGTTGGGGTCGCCCACGAGATGTGGGAGCCGTAGACTCTGGTGTAGCCGACGACGGCGTCGTTGCCGACGGCCACCGGTGTCACGCCGAGCTCCAGCGATGGCAAGGGCGTCAAATGGCCTCTGGCATTGGCCGCAACCTGGTCAAACGAGACGCCGTTACGCAGGTCCGCCCCTTGCGTCTTCTTGATTCGCGAGCATGTGAGGATTGACGCCTCTTTGACATAGTGGCCATCGCCGTCCTTGGCCTGCTCGTTCCACAGGTTGCTGAGAACGTTGACTTCTCCCCGTATGTCCGCCAGTGGCTCTAGGCTGCGCGTCAGGTGGAAGTCGCGGCCTGCCGAGGCGGGCGTCCATGTCTCGGGGAATGCACCGTTCGGCATGTACAGTGCGGCCATGCGCACCGGGCGATCGGCGACCTCTCGCCGACCCCTTGTTGCGGCCATAGCCTCTAGCCACGGCAGGCCCAGTGCGACGCCTCCGCCCCGAAGCAGGGCGCGCCGCGAAATCCTTGTCGTACGAACTCGCCTCATCAGCCTTGCCTCCATCCAGCTGCCAGCGCTCGCACGGCTGGTCTGGACAGCCCCCGGCACATAGCGCAGCACTGCGGACCGCTACGATCCGCGACGGCCCGATCAGCGCGTTGATTATACCGCAATCCCCATTTCGCGCGGCGTTCTCGAAGACATGTTTTAGCTAATGTTAGCTATAGGTTCGATGGGATGTCCATGTCTAAGCCATTCTTATACATGGCAGGTTGCGGCTTGAGGCAGGCTGCTGACAGAGACGGGTCGCAGGTGTTTCGCAAATGACGGCGCAGCTGACATCTTCCGTCACCTCTCTGCAGCAACACTTGCAGGAGGGCGCCAATCAATGGCGACCGGGTTGCCGGAAGGGCTCGCTCGCCACCACCTCGCGGGCCAGTGACCAAGCGCTGTAGTCCTGCAACTCAACGCGCTCAACGATCTTCTCCACCGCACATGCGTCGGCAGGAGCCAGACCTCTGCCTAGGGCATAGCCCAGCATTCGGCGCGCCAGATTCCGCACGAACGGTTGCTTGCGCTCCAGCAGAACCCGCTTCAGCCCGCTTGGACCTTCGAACGTGGAACCATTCGGCAGGTGGCCAGCGCTGTCGATCGGGGCACCAGCCTGGGACAGGCGCCAACGGCCGAGGACGTCGTAGCGCTCCAGCGCAAAGCCCAGTGGATCGATCCGGTCGTGGCAGCTTGCGCAGCTTGGGCTGGCGCTGTGCGAAGCGAGCAGTTGGCGGATCGTTTTGGACTGCTTCTCGTGCGGGGCTTCTTCGAGGTCCGGCACGTCGGGTGGGGGAGGTGGAGGCGGGGTCCCAAGGATTGAGTCCAGCACCCACACGCCTCGGAGAACTGGGCTGGTCCGGTGGGCGTGGGAAGTGACGGCAGCGACGGCTGGCATGCTCAGCAGGCCGCCGCGGTCGATGTCGTCGGGGAGCTGCATCCAGTTCGGGTTCTTGGCGTCCTGCTCCTTCTTGATCGGCAGGTCGAGGTGCTCGATCAGGTTACGGGTCAGTATTGTCCCGTCCGAGTCAAGGAATGCCAGCAGGGACCGATCCTCTCGGAACACCTCCCGGAAGAAGAACACCGGCTGGAGAAGGATATCGCCCCGCAGCTCAGCGCTCCCGGAATACTCCGGAAACAGGTCCGGGTCCGGCCCTCCGGCTCCCTCCAGCTCGCGGGTCCGGAGCCATTGCTCGGTGAATCGGGTCGCAAACTCGAGCGCCCTGTCGTCGCGGAGCATTCGCGGCACAAGTCGTGCCAACACTCTTGGGTCGTCCATCCTGCCGTCTTCCGCAATGTCGAACAGGAGCTCGTCCGGCATCGTCCCCCAAAGGAAGTACGAAAACCGCGAAGCCAAGGCGTACTGCCGGAGGCGCGGGTCTTCGGGGAGGAATGGAACATGGAACACGAAGGACGGCGAGACCAGTGCGCTCCCCAAGACGAAGAAGATGGCCGGTTCGAATTCCAGGCCGTTCCGCTTCGCCCTGCGGAACAGCGCGTGGTAGGAGCGCACCTCCTCGTCCGCTACAGGCCGGCGAAATGCGCGGGGGAGAAAGCGCTGCAGAATCCGCCGCGCGGCTTCAGGCTCGGAGTTTCCGTCCCCGGGACGGCTCACAAGCACGCGCCTTCGCGACTTAAACTCCTTCGAGGCGACGTCGACCACGAACTTTGCGGCCTCCACGTACTTCTCAATCAGCAGGGGGGAGACGAAGAGCGTCTCTGCAGCGTTGTCGAAGCCTTCGCCTCCGGGTCCGTCCGCTGGAAGAAGCTCGCTGACATCGACCTGAATGTCGAACAGGTCCCGGACCGTGGCACTGTACTCGTCCTGGTTCAGGCGCCGGAACTGCGCGGGATGGGGCGCAAGGTCCGCTGCGCAAGCTTGGTCACGCCATGTTGAGCCGACCCAGTCGATGAACCGCTCGCGGTCGTCCAGCGACGGCTTCGGTGCCCCCGCAGGCGGCATTTCGCCATTGGAAACTCGTGAAGAGATGGACGCCCAGGCTTCCGGCCGGTCGGCAAACGATTCGATGCCGTTCAGATTGTCGGTGCGGATTCCGCCCGCTGGGGAGTCTCCTTGATGGCAGGTGTCGCAGTTGTCCCTGAGGAACGCCCTGCCGGCGTCAAAGTCGTTCCGCCCCTGAGCCGAGGCCGGGAGGGCCTGCGCGGACACCAAGAGGGTCGCCAGGGCCAGGAAGGGCCGCCGCGGACGCATGCCGGACGATCGGGAGGTCGGCTCTCGCACCTGGGAGGACGGACTGGCCCCCGGCAGTCCGGCTTGGGTCCTCTGTCGAGGAGGCCGGAGCTGGCTCGCGTGTCTCCGGTCGTGGCCCACCTTTCCATGTTCGCGCATCGCCGGTTTGGAGGGCGTCCCGTCCGAGCGCTCGGCCTGACTTACCCCCAATTCAGTTTGCTTGGGCAGTTTCTCGGTACGTTGGCATGTGCTCTAGTAGCGGCGGTGGTTATGCGATGGGCCGCAGGCGCGCCGACTTGCGGGGTAGGCGCATTGTCCGACTACCTCAGCATTGGAGTGATTGCGAGGGTCTTCCCAGTCGACGCGGTCAGGGAGGCCCCGACGGACTGTGGGCGTAGCGGTCGCCGGTAAAGGCTGTGGTCGGCCTGCTGAATCGTATCCAAGCGCTGCTCAAAGGGCCGGACTCCCAGCACGTGCACACTGAAGCTCCCGGGCCCATGTGAGATTCCCTAGCGCTTGCAGGGCAACCCCGGGCGCCGCGCAATGCTCACGCACCGATGCCATAAACCCGTTGCGCGTTCCCCCCGAGGAACAGCGCCCGAGTTTCCGGGGACAGCCCCAGATCGTCGAGGCCGTCCATGGCCTTAGTCGGCGTGATCATCGGGTAGTTTGAGCCGAACAGCACCTTGCGGCTTCCGTTGGACCGCAGATAGTCCACGAACTGCGGCGGAAAGCGCTGCGCCGTCCACGCCGAAGTGTCGATGTAGACGTTGACGTGTTTTGTGGCGACAGCCACCGCCTCGTCGGTCCACGGATAGCCAATGTGCCCGGCGACGATGACTAGTTCCGGGAAGTCGAGCGCCACCCGGTCGAGATAGATCGGCCGGCCCACCTCGGACGGCATCAGCGGCCCTGTGTGGCCGATCTGGGTGCAGAACGGCACGCCGAGTTCGCAGCAGGCGGCGTAGACGGGGTAGAACAGGCGATCCGTTGGCGGAAGCTCCCACAGCCAGGGAAGGACGCGGATCCCCTTGAAGCCGAGTTCCTCGACGCACCGCCTGATTTCTGCAACCGCCCGCATCGGCCGGGCGATGTCGGCCGAGCCTATTCCGACAAGCCGGTCGGGGAATTCGCTGACAAATCCCGCAACCTCGTCGTTCGAGATCATCGTATTGCGCGGCGCTACCCAGGCTGAGATCAGCCCCTTTGCGACGCCTGCCGCGTCCATCTCGCGGATTGTTGCCGCAACGGGCAGCTCTTCGGTGGGCGCGTCCTGACGGTTCCAGCGCCATAGCGAATCGAACATCGGGTGCCGCGCGTGCCTCAGGGTGGGGTGCTGCGCCCAAGCATCGATGATCACTTGCAGGCTCCGTGGCTCTCGATGAGAATGTACAGCTTCACCGGCAGGTCCAGCAAGACCGTCCCGCACCGACGACGGATCGGACCGGATTCTCGGTGCGGCCATGACCGCCTACGGCGGGTCGGATGTGCTGCGGGCGGAAGCCGTCCGAGTTGCCCGCCCCAAACCAGCCCCCGCTAGCCTGTCAGACGGAGCATGCGGTGCCGGAAGCCGCATATCCAGCGCCGCTGGTAGCACGGGCAGGACCTTTGGCGCCGCAGCCGCCAACAACTGCCCCTTCGCGTTCCGCCTGTCCTCCAGCTCGCCCAGCCCTCGCGCCAACGCGCTCCGCGAGTGTTCGCCGGCCAGCAAGGCCCTCCGTGGCCAGTTCGTCGGCTCCGGTCTCAGCAAGCGACTCGCCACTGGCTCTTCCGATAGCGCTATAGATTCTTCGCTCCCGTGTCAAGCGTGCCGGTCGACGGTGTAGGGCCTGCCAAGGGCAGCTGAGGTCTGACTGCTTTAGAATCCCGAGCGCTTTGCGCTCTGCCGCGGGTTACACATGCCCAGTGCTCCCGGGACAGCACGGCGGTCGGCTTCCGTCGCCCGTTCTGCTCCTCGGGCCCTTGGATTTCGCGCCCGCAGACTAGCGGTAGCGGCGGTGTACGGCCAGCAGCCGTCCTTGGACCTGTACTTGCCCGGCTGGGACGATGATGGGGTCCATTCGCATGTTGGCCGGCTGTAGCCGCACCATAGCTCCTTCGAGGAAGAAGCGCTTCAGCGTCGTCTCAACTCCCTCGACGAGCGCCACCACGATCTCTCCATTGTGGGCCCGTTTGGTCTTCTCGATCAGCACGTAGTCCCCGTCGAGTATGTGATCCTCGATCATCGAGTCGCCGCTGACACGCAACGCGTACACCTCGTCCGAGTCCAAGAACGGCGCAAACGAGAGGGTCTGGGAGTCCTCGTACGCCTCCAAGGGCTGTCCCGCCGCGATCTCTCCGACCAGTGGCGTGGCCAACTCTCCGGTGTGGTGGAAGCCCGCACGCTTGAAGCGATTGTCGCGCAGCTCGTCGTAGTACTTTTGGCTGATCTCAAGAGCTCGGCTCTTGTTCTGCTCCCTGTGGACGTAGCCCTTCTCTCCTAGGACCAGGAGGTGGCGGTGCACGGTTGCCACGGAAGAGAGTTTCAGGTGCCGAGCGATCTCTTCGAAACTCGGGCTGTAGTGGTTCTCAGCGATAAACTTCGCAACGAAGTCAAGCACTTCCTTCTGTCGTCTGGTAAGAGCCATGCTTACTCCTTTCTTCGAAGTTCATTCTATCACTTCCGGTACAACTGTGCAACTGGATGTCGGGATTTCGTTCTTCCTTTCCATTTAACCGCGGTAGAATCGGGAGCGATGGACCTCTTAGCGATTCAGGAACAGATCCGCGAGCGTCGCCTCTCGGGCTGGCTGCTGTTTGACCACCATGTCCGGGACCCGATCGCCTACCGAGTGCTGGGCCTCGACTCCACCGGACACGTGTCTAGGAGATGGTACTACTGGATCCCGGCTGAGGGTGAACCGGTCAAGGTGGTGCATGCCATCGAGGATGCCCGCCTTGACAGCCTTCCAGGTTCAAAGCGGGCGTATTCCAGCTGGCAGTCACACCATGCCCAGCTGGCGGCAACCCTTCGCGGCGCACGAACGGTCGCGATGCAGTACTCTCCGCAGTGCATGATCCCAGTCGTGTCGCTGGTGGACGCCGGCACTGTGGACCTTGTCCGATCCCTCGGCGTGGAGGTGGTGACGTCGGCGGCCCTCGTCCAGTACTTCGAGGCGCGCTGGAACCCCACTCAACGGGAGGGGCACATTGAGGCGGGAAGGCGCGTCGACAAGGTGCTTCGGCTGGCGTTCCGGCGCATTCGGGAGGATATCGATGCCCTAGGGGCCAGCAGCGAGTTCGCGATCGCCCAATTCATTCTGGACCGCTTTCGAGACAGCGGATTGGTCACAAGCGACACTCCGATCGTGGGTGTTAACGCCAACAGCGGAGATCCCCACTACGGCCCCTCAGCCGCCAATTCTCGGCCCATACGGGAAGGCGACTTCGTGCTCATCGACTTGTGGGCGAAGCTGGACTCCGAGAAGTCGGTCTACTACGACATCACTTGGACCGGGTTCTGCGGCGAGCGGCCGCCCGAGCGCATCCAAGAAGTGTTCGAGATCGTCGTCTCCGCCCGGGACGCTGCACTGTGTGCCGCAGACTCCGCGATCCGCAGCGGCACTGCCATCGCCGGTTGGGAGATCGACGACTCCGGCCGGTCCGTAATCGATTCTGCCGGCTACGGCGAGAGGTTCGTGCACCGCCTGGGCCACTCAATCGGCGAGGAAGTCCACGGCAACGGTGCAAACATGGACAACCTGGAGATGCGGGACGACAGACCGATCATCCCGGACACATGCTTCTCGATCGAGCCCGGCATCTACTTGCCGGAGTTTGGCGTTCGCAGCGAGATTGACTGCCTCGTCAGCTCGGACGGCGCCAGCGCGACGGGTGCCGTACAGACTGAGATAGTGCGGATTTGACGACCGGTCGCTACACGGCGCCGGTTTCGACCCACTCCCGTGTGCGTCCCGATTCGAGGACCGCATCGCACACCTTCTGCGTCTGGAGCGCACAGCGGAAGTCCGGCTGCGTCGGCTGGCCCGACTCGACGCCCTCGACGAAGTCGGCCAGGGCGTTCAGGAAGGTGTGTTCGTACCCGATCGTGGTCCCGGGCACCCAGTACTTGTCCATGTAGGGATGCTCCGAATTCGTGACGTGAATCTTCCGCCAGCCGGTCAGGTGGTCTTCAACCTTCTTCCCCGACTGCTTCTGAAGGTACTCGAAGAAGTGCAGGTACTCGGGATCCTCGAGGTCGAAGAAGACCGACCCGTCGGCGCCGTTGAGCTCTAGGGTGTTGTAGTTCTTGCGCCCGCGCGCGTACCGCGTGGACTCAAACGTGCCCATCGAGCCGTTCGCGAACTCAGCCAGGAACATGCAGGCATCGTCGATGCCCACTGGCTGAACCTTGCCGGTGTCCGCGTGCATCCGCTCGGTCACGAACGTCCGAGTGCTCGCTACCACCCTCGCGATCGGCCCGTTGAGCCACATCGCCGAGTCGATTGAGTGCGCTAGGAGGTCGCCCGTCACTCCAGAACCCGCCACGTCCACATCCAGCCGCCAAGTTCCAGCGCCGCCTTGGGGAACGTTCTCAGCGATAGTCCAGTCTTGCAGATAGGTGGCCCGGTAGTGGAAGGCCTTCCCGATTCGCCCCTCCTCGACGATCTGCTTGGCCAGCGAGATGGCCGGGACGCGTCGGTAGTTGTACCAGACCATGTTCGGCACGCCGGCCTGCTCGACCGCCTCCACCATCTGCTCTGCCTCGCCAACGTTCATGGCCAGCGGCTTCTCGCAGCAGATCATCTTTCCGGCATCGGCGGCGGCCAGGACGATGTCCAGGTGGAGGTGGTTCGGTGTGCAAATGTCCACGAGGTCAACGTCGTCGGCTGTCGCGACCTTGCGCCAGTCCGTCTCGACCCGCTCGTAGCCCCAGTTGTCGGCAAATGCCTGCGCCTTGGCCTTGTTACGAGCGGCCGCGACCTTGAGGACCGGCCGATGCTCGACGGGGAAGAAGTCGTTGAGCCTCTTGTAGGCGTTCGAATGGGCGCGACCCATGAAGCCGTACCCGATCATTCCGATGCGCAGTTGCTTCGACATGCGTAGTAGTTCCTTTGCCTGAGGTTTGAGCGCCGAGTGCGCGGGGGAGCGAACTTGGCGGACCAGTTGATTCTTTGTTCCGGACCGGAGTCGGCGCAGCGGCTGACCGAACACCGACCCCAAGGCTGATTCGCAATTCAATGTATCACTCAACAGGCGCAAGGGCCTCACACCCGCTAGCGGCGGCCTGGGTAGGGGTGGCTGTCGGGGCGGGGTGCAAGCGGTGACGATTCCGGGAGCGTCTCTACAGTCCCAAGGCCCTCGCCTGCCCGGAAGGCCCGGGCGTCCGGGCGTCCGGGCGTCGGCGGTGCTGCCGGGCCGATCCTCTACCTGCGATAATGGCGGTCGAAGCGTCCCGATCGGGCCGGTCGCCAGCAAGACCGCAACTCTCGGTGACCACGCCTATGCGCATACTGCTCATCGTCTTCGCCTTCCTGCTTCCACCCGCAGTTGACGGCGAATGGAATCAGTGGCGGGGCCCGAACCGCGACGGGAAGTCCTTCGAGACGGGGCTCCTTGCCGAATGGCCTCAGGATGGCCCGCCACTGCTCTGGCAGGTTGAGTCGCTCGGCTCGGGCTATTCATCGCTGGCTGCCGCGGGCGGTCTCCTGATCTCACAGGGCTTGGAGGATGGCGAGCAGTTCCTGATTGCTGTTGACGCTGCCTCCGGCGAGACAGTCTGGAGGACCGCGCATGGCAGGCGCTACTCGAATCGGCGCGGCAATGGCCCTCGCGGAACGCCGACGGTTGACGGCGATCGGGTTTACGCCCTCGGCGGGGACGGCAACCTGATCTGTGCCGAAGTTCGCACTGGCGCAACGGTGTGGGAGAAGAACCTGCTCCGAACCTACGGGGGCCGGAACATCAGCTGGGGCATCAGCGAGTCGCCGTTGGTGGACGGCGACCGGGTGGTTGTCAATGCCGGCGGGCCTAGAGCCTCGGTTGTCGCCTTGAACAAGGAAACCGGCGCAGAGATGTGGAAGACCCAAAGCGACGAGGCTGGCTATTCCTCGCCCGTGGTCGCAGTCATCGGCGGCAAGCGCCAGTATGTAGTCTTCACCGGCGAAGCAGGCATCGGAGTGCTGGCGGAGAACGGAGAGTTGCTTTGGCGATACGCGACCGTAAGCAACTCGACCGCCAAC
>JAJDWM010000120.1 GCA_022825595.1 Bryobacterales bacterium
GATCACTCCGCGCTGACGGGCGGCTGGCATGAAGGAAGGTGGACACGCGCCGGGCTTCACTGCCGAGGACACGCGTCCGAATTCTGGCCCGGAGAGAGCTCTTGGCTAGCGGACCTTCGGAACTCCTGCTCGGCGCCAGTCCGGGGCTCTGGCATGCGGAAAACGGGGCTTGGCGCGTGATGGTGGAGCCCTCTGAGGCCTGAAGTCCCCCCTTGGCTGCTCCGATTCCAACACCTGGGAAACGGTGGCGTTCCCAAGTGTAAGATCGGCCGTGCTGGCTGCTCGTGTGGCGAATCACGTAGAGAAGAGGGCCAAGTCCCGGGGCACGG
Source organism: Bryobacterales bacterium (assembly GCA_022825595.1). Lineage (GTDB taxonomy): Bacteria > Acidobacteriota > Terriglobia > Bryobacterales > UBA6623 > VXMF01. The sequence continues at coordinate 330 of JAJDWM010000120.1, forward strand.
CGGCGCTAGTCTGAGGCCGCTCCGACACACCCATTCCCGCAGCCGCCCTGCTCACCCAGCCAAGCAGTGACCGGTTGAGGATCACCCCCCATCCACGCAATTGTCGATCGATCGAATGACGCGCAACCCTCAGGATGGCGGTGAGCGACCGCTGCACGGCGCGATTCTCGGACCGGGTGTGGCGTGATATGTTGAGGGGCGAGAAGGATCACATGCTCCCTCGCTTCTCGGACCCAAGGCTGCTTCCGATATCTGAGAAGGTGGTGGCTGGGCAGCGACTATCCTTCGATGATGGGATTGCCCTCTATCGGTCCCACGACTTGCTGGGCGTCGGCTACCTGGCGAACATTGTCCGCGAGCGCCTAAGCGGCAACGTCACCTTCTACAACGTCAACCGGCACATCAACCCAACAGATGTCTGCGTCGCGGCGTGCAAGCTCTGCGCGTTCGGAAAGCAGAAGCGCGACCCGACTTCCTACACCATGTCGCTCGAACAGGTCTGGCACACGGCAGGCATTGGGTACAGCGAGCAGGTGTCAGAATTCCACATCGTGGGCGGTCTGCACCCTCAACTCGGCATCGAGTGGTTCGAGCGCATGTTTCGAGGCCTCAAGGAGCGATTCCCCTCCGTCCACCTCAAGGCGCTGACGATGGTTGAGATCGGCTATTTGGCCCGACGCGAGAGGCTCTCCGTCCGGGACACCCTGCTGCGGCTGCGGGACTCGGGCGTGGACTCTCTGCCGGGCGGAGGGGCCGAGATCTTTGCGGACCGCGTACGCCGCATCATCTGCGACCACAAGATCGACGGGGAAGAGTGGATCGAAACGGCGCGCACGGCGCACGAGATTGGGCTGCAGTCGAACGCCACCATGCTCTACGGCCACATCGAAACCGAGGAAGACCGGGTCGACCACCTGCTGCGGCTGCGGGCGCTGCAGGACGATACCGGGGGATTCCAGACCTACATCCCGCTGGCATTCCACCCTCAGAACACCCCGATGCGGCACCTGCCCGCGACCTCGGGCTTCCAGGACATTCGGGCCGTGGCGGTCTCTCGGCTCCTGCTGGACAACTTCCCCCACGTCAAGGCCTACTGGATCATGATGACCCCCAAGATCGCGCAAGTGGCCCAGCGCTTCGGGGCTGACGACATCGACGGCACCGTGGTGGAGGAGAAGATCTACCACGACGCTGGCGCGACGACCCCGCAGGCCCTGCGACGCGATCAGATCGAACGCCTGATCCGTAAGGCTGGGCGCGAGCCGGCGGAGCGGGACACGCTCTACCGGCCCGTGCGCCGCGACGACACTACGCTGGCCATAGCCGTCTGATACCAGTCCCGGCTCATGCGTCCAGCAAGTCGAGGATCTCCTGCAGTTCTGCCTTGATTTCCTCGACCGCTCCGGCCGGCAGTGAGTCGAACAGCGTCAACTGCTTACTGGACGGCCTCGCAGAATGTTGGTCATTCCTGCGCAGGGCTCTCCTCGCGCCCTTGATCGTGAGTCCGTCGACGCGCAGCAGCCTCTTGATCGTAAGGAGCAGTTCTACATCCTTGCGCCTGTACTGCCGATGCCCGCCGGGGAGCTTGCGCGGCGAGAGCGTCGGAAACTGCGTTTCCCAGAATCGCAGCACATACGGCTGCACGCCAACGATCCTTGCGACCTCGCCCACCTTGAAGAAGAGCCGGTCAGGGATCTGCGGATCAGTTGAGAGCGATGCCGGATCTTTTTCCATAGCCTTCGCTCAATTGTCGCCGGCCACCTGCGGCACGGCACCGGTTCCTCTCGATCGGACGCGGCCCAAAGCCGCCACTCTTGAGGCCGGACGACCGGCGCTGGCTCCTCATCACGGCCGGCGGGGATCTTCCGTCTGTTCGCACATTCTAACGCCACGCCCCGGTGGGCTTCGGCCCGTGAGAGGCTCCGGAGCCACGTCGGCGAGTACGTGCAGCGAGACGGGCCACCCGAATCGGGCTGACAGCGTCCGCGTCTCGATCCCGCGCAGACTCGCCTCTGAAATCGGCGGACGGACGTCCATGCTATCCTAGCCGAAGAGGCTCCCGGCTCGTCCGGAGAAGTGCGAAGGGTCGGGTGACGGAGGGCGCTTAGTCCCCACGCAGAAAGCGCATTGCGCACTCTAAGGGTGAGAAGCCCGCTCCGAGTCGGACTTGCGTGGGACGATCCCTTGATGCCGCAGCGAGGGGATGGGAGCGCAATCAACCGTGAGAAACGCTCAGGGGCGCTGCCGCGCCGAAGCGTCGCAGCCTCCACTGACGGGTGCTTCGTGAGTGCATTCTTGGGCTCAGGTACGCTTCATGCGACTGGTGCCGCAGTCCCTCCACGGCAAGTGGTCCGGGACGTGCGGCGGCAGGGCCCACGCGAATTCGCATGCTCAGGCGTGGGCCGACCGGCGCGATTCCATTACATTGGGGCCATAGGCAGAGGAATGCATGTGAACGCCCCGATTCTCCAAACAGGCCGACGAAGGGCTCCCGCGTCCCGCAGAGCGCCCACTCTGCAGACAGGGCGAGCGGAACCCCTTGAGCGCTGAACGGGCTTGCAAGCGAGGCATCCCGATGCAATCCGTCTTCGACCGTTCGGCTTCGGCCCGCACCTCGACAGGCCGGCAGGTCAGATTCCGCTCCACCACCGTCTTGTG
>JAJDWM010000423.1 GCA_022825595.1 Bryobacterales bacterium
CACGTCGCCGTGGACCAAGCCGTTTCGGTGTAATACGTCGATGGCCTCGCACATCGACCCCATCCAGCGGGATGCCAGTTCTTGGGCATCCAAATCGTGGTTGCGGGCGAGGAGCGTGAGCTCACCTGCGAACTCGGACACCGGGATCCCGTCAACCCATGACATCAAGACGGTGAACTCGTCGGCCTTCCACTCCGGCGCTACCTCGAACACGGTGGACAGTCCCGGCTGCATGCCGACGGCACCGCGAATGAGTTGGTGGCTGTTGCGGGTGCGTTCTCCGCTCATCCGGTCGTGTGCAACTTTCGCGACGAAAACCCCCAGCTCTTCTCTGGTGGACGGATCAAGCTCGACCACCTTGAAGGCTGTTACAGCACCCCCTGATCCCAGCCGCGAGACAATTCGGTAGCTTCGATCCCGTAAGGACACCTCCTGCCCCTCCGTCCAATACCTAGACGGGGGAGCCGCTAGCGAATCGGATTTGACCTTTAGCTTGCCGAGGGAGCGGTCGATCCAATCTAGGTCAGGACTCAACTGCATGGAAGGCGGACGCAGGATCGACGAGTTCAGCACTTTGGTCGCATCCGCCGCCTGCGACGTGCCGGCCGCGTGTTTGAACAGCTGGCCAAGAGCCGCCCACAGGCCCAAGATGTCCGATTCCGGTCCGGACTGGGCCTCTCGGCGCTCATGGGCCCCAATCAGTCCCGGCGAGCCCTGCGACTGCTGCTTGCCATCTGGATTCGCTAGGCCCGTCGCCGCGTGTGCGTGGGGAGTGCCGAGACCTCGCAGCGCAGCGGTGTTATCGTGCAGCACCAGAATGGCGTCCGCGGACAGATTGCCATGTACCATCGGCTGTCCGTCCGGCCCCGTAGCTTCATGAAGTTGCCTCAAAGCCTGAACGGCCGACTTAGCGAGGACGAACCGGGCCGAGAGATCCCAAGAGGGATCGGCAGCTCGGTCGGCGAGGCAAGGCGCGTCCAACTCGACCGTCGAGAAAAAGCTCATCTCGCCGGAGTGTGCGGGCACATCCTGAAATGAGTCGAGGATTCGTGGAGCCCACCGAAATCGCTGTAGGCGGCGCAACGAGTCGTGGTGCCATCGAGCTTCCGCCTCTGCTTCCTTCCCAGAGCGTGCAGACATGTCGTACACATGCAGGATTGCCTGGTCGCGGCTAACGGAGTGCACTCCCCTGAATACGCGGTGGAATCCGTCGCCGCGCGTGTCCAACCGTTCCAAGTTGACGTACCCGGCAAGCCGCCGCTCGGTGCCCTCATCCGAAACTCCCCGCTCCGGTGCAAGCAGCCGGGCGATGCGGGCCACCTGCTCCGCCCCGAATACCTGCTGTCCGTTCGCATTGACCGCCTTCCGCCAATCCTTGAGTGAACAGAAGCGAACCTCACGAATCTGGTCCCGACGAGTGAATTTGCCGATTTCGTTGCGAGGGCGGGTTAGCAACACTACCGCTTGAACGTTAGGTATCGTCGGGATCTGTCGCCGAAGGGTCGTCGCGACCCGACGAGCCTTCATGGCCACACGGTCTGCTTCGCTCTCCGCCAACGGCAAGTGTCGGTCTGCCCAGTGCTTGATCTCGATGACCCGCACGCCGGGTGGCCCAACGGCAACCATATCGATTTCGTCCGATTGCAGCTGGTGATTTATCGAAATGGTCAGGTTGGTTAGCAGCACCCACTCCCCGTCACCGCGCAGTGACACGAGACCCGCCTTGACGGCACGGAACGCGTCGATCTCGCTCTGATTGGCGAAGGGGCCACAGTGAACAGGTCTGACCTTCACGGGGAATTCAGATTCGTATGTTGGGCAATGGACAGATGGGACAAACGGGCACGAATATTGTCCGGGCTTCCATGTTAGGCCAACTATAGTCCAGTGCGCAGACAGCCTTTACAGCTCTCCGTGCAAGACGCGATTCTGACTCTCCGGGTCTATCCTCGGGCCAGAGGTGGTTCGGTGGACCTCGGCTGTCTCAGCGCGTGATCGGATGTCATAGGTCTACTGGGGCAGCGTCTTGTTTCGTGCGATGTTGAGCGCGGCCATTTGTTGGTTGTTGATCTTGATGCCCGTCCGATACTGCCGCTAGACGCAAACCGTACTTACTCGGAGTCCGGACTTAGTCGTCGTAGTGCGGATGTAGTTCATGAGCGTCTTCCATCTCTCGAGCGGCCGGCAGGCCCAATTGCGGCTGATGGCGCTGAAGGGCAGCAAGCGTGCGGGCAGGGCGTGAGAACTGGAGAAGGCTGGTCCGTAACCGGCCTCGACCGGCCGTTGCTCGCACACCCCGGCGGCGGATGCCGGTGCGCTCTCCCCGGCTCGATGACACTCTCGCCCGTGGTACTCTGAGCCCCGCGCCGGGCCGCCGCCGGCGCCTTGCTCGCATGGCGGACAAGGGCATCATCAAGCAGCACCCCGCGCCGGCCGTGGTGGCCGAGCCCCCACCGGCGGGCGTGGTTCCCGGACCTCTTGAGTACCCCGATTCGGACGGTCGATTCTTGCCCGAGCACCCCTTGCAGGCCAACGCCATCGTGGAGTTGCGCGGCAACCTCAAGCAGCATTTCCGGGACCGGGCGGACGTGGTGGTGGAAGGCGACATGTTCCTGTACTACGCAGAGGGGCAGGCCGACGAGCG
>JAJDWM010000724.1 GCA_022825595.1 Bryobacterales bacterium
CGAACACCCGGGGGCGCCGCGTGCACCCCGGTCCGCCGACGACAACCCGATCGGGGGCTATCGGGAGGACGGATTCCTCTGGAACGCGTATCGCAAGGGATACCGGCTGGGAACAATTGCCAGCTCCGATCACTGGTCCACACATATCTCATACGCCATGGTCTACACCGAGGCTCCAACTCGAGCCGCTATTTTCGATGCGATCAAACAGCGTCGGACCTATGGCGCCACCGACAACATCATCTTGGATTACCGGCTGGGCGAGCACTTCATGGGGGAGGCGTTCCCCACCGAATCCATCCCGCCTCTGCAGATCCATGTGGAGGGAACCAGCACCATCGCGCGAGTCGAGGTGATCCGCAACGAACGGGCAGTCTACGTGACTCCTCCCAACCAGCAAGATGTCAGCGTCGTCTACACCGACAACGATCCGCCTCTGGGCCGGGCGTACTACTACGTTCGCGTCGTTCAGGACAACGGGGAGATCGCTTGGGGCAGCCCCATATGGGTTGAGCGGCTGCAGGCGCCCTAGGGAGTCCGCTATCCCGCCGAGATTCCGCGACGCCGGGGTTTCGAAACGATTCCCAGCGGGTGCACGACTTCGTTTTGCACACCCGGGAATAAGCAGGCTGAGGTTGCGCGGTTGATCCAAGCGCGGGGAGCCTGAGGGGTCCGAGCTGCGACCAAGCGCCCCTGAGATCGAAAATGGCCTGATGTTTGAGGGAGGAGAAATCAAAATGAAATCGTGCACCCCTCAGGAACATTGACCTTGACTACCACTATCGGAGTGGGAATGACGCCCTGCGCTTGTCGCACCAGTGCCTCATCGCGAGTCAATGGGAGCTGACGCCCGACGACATCGGCAGGCCACGCGAAGCACCTTACCCTGAGTCACTGGGGCGGGCCACAGTCGCTGTGCCCGGCAAGCGAGACATCGACGTGTTCACCGCGCACATCCCCAACGGTTCTGGAAATGGCTGGAGGAAGATCGACACGTTTCACGTCCTAGCGGCGGAGCTTCGAAGAGCGAGCGACCTGCCGCGTATCCTGACGGGCGACTTCAATGAGCCGAAGCAGTTCAGGGAGTCCGGGAAGATCGTGACCTGGAGGGGGAAAAGTAGCACGGGGCGCTGGCGTGACAAGTTCGGCGACGAGCGTCCGCTCATAGAGTGGAGAAACGGCGTGTGCGCAGTCCTCAAGGGCAAGTCGCAGCACGGTCTGTCGGACGCCTATCGCGACTGTCACGGAATTCAGCCGCCCGACCTCTCGACTTGGAGAAACTACTGTTACGACCATACCTTCGTCTCAAGACACTTCGAAGTCCTAGACTGCGGCTACTACCACAACTGGCGCCATCAGCTGGAGTTGAGCGATCACTCGCCCATGTGGACAGAACTCCGCCTTCGAGCGGATGTACCGGAATGAGACAAGGGGTGGGCGACTGCCCCTAAACGGCACTGTCCATACAGGGTTCCCTCCCGGGTCATCTACCGTATTCGGTTCGGCGGACTCTCGGCTGCGCTAGTACATCAGACCTCCTTGGGGAACCGTACTTGTTCTGGGCAACGATGGGCCCCGTGCAACTTGGTCCTCGTAGCTTGCTCGACCGCGAATGGCCATTGAGAAGACCAGAGTTCCGCGGCAACGGTACCAACGTTCGACGAACCGCCGTTGGCCAGCCCGAGACCAGCTTGTGACACGACTCCGATGTCTGTATCCCGGGTGACACCCGAGTCGTGCCTTGCCGGCAGCGGTCGGAGGAGAACCGCCGCTTGGCGGTTTGCCGGAGGCAATTTCCGCAGAGCCCAGACTCCGTTGCGGCCGCGGGTGAACGAGGAACGGTGCGGACAGGGTCTTTCTTCATGGCAATGGGAGGCAGAGGGGATTCGGCATCGCCTCTAGGTCGACCTGCCGAGGCTGGCCCAAGGTCTCAGGCCAGAGCCAACCGTTTTCGCTCAGGCGACCCAGCATTGCGCACAACGCCCTTGCATTCCGAGAATCGCTGGCGGCGACGTGCCTACGAGCATTCGGACGGCTCCGGGATAGAGCACGCGCAGTCAGCGGAACACATCCGGCAGGAGTTGCAGATCGGCACCCCGATCTGACGGGGGCGAGTCCCGTCTCAGACCAAGATTGCACCTTGCCGTGCCACCCGACTACCGTGACGCTTACCAATGCTATGCCGCTGGGTCGGCATCATGCTAGAGTTGAAATTACCAGTGTGCCGGCGGTGTCTGTTGACCAATCTTCCGTGCGGACCACGAAAGAAAACATTCATCTATGTGATTTACGGGCTATCACACGGAATGCGAGCAACTTCATGATCGACCCCGCCACAGCACAGCGAGTCCTAAAGGCTCTCACCGACGAAGACAGGGACTTGTACTTTTACAGCGGCAGCATCTCCGCGACGAATGTAGCGATCTTCCACAACGTGATTGAGCAGGCACGTTCCCGAGAGCGCTCTAGGGCATCACTGGTTCTCACGACCTTGGGCGGCGACGCCCACCAGGCCTTTCGATTGGCAAGGCTGTTCAAGAGTCACTACCCCCGAGCGGGGGCGCGCCGCTTGGTGGTCGTCGGGCCATGCAAGAGTGCCGGAACGCTGATCGCAGTAAGTGCCGACGAACTTGCCATGGGCCCATTGGGTGAGCTTGGACCTCTGGACGTTCAGCTTGCCAAACAGGACGAGATCGCCGTATCCACGTCGGGCCTCGACACCCTTGAGGCTCTGGCGGTCCTTCAGCGAGCAGCCTTTGAAGCGTTCGAGACACACATGGTTACTATCATCAATCGGAGTAACGGAAGGGGCTCGACCAAGACGGCGTGCGACATCGCGGCCACGATCGTATCGGGCTTATTTCGGCCGATCGCAGGTAAGATCGATCCGCTTGTACTCGCGCAGGCTGACCGCAGGATGCGGATTGCCTTGGCGTAGGGTAAGCGCCTTCGCAGTCCAAATCTTATCGGCGAGCACAAGCTGGTTGAGTTGGTCAGGAGCTACCCATCCCACGGTTTCGTGATCGACCGAGTCGAAGCGGAGAGAATATTCGAGAGGGTGCACGGCCCTTCGGAGGCTGAGGAATCAGTGCTCGGGCTACAATACCCAACAGGGCAGAATGAGGAGGTCGTACGCGATGTCGTTCAAGATCTTGACTCGCTTGTCAGAAATGCCGCCCAAGCGTCCGCAGAGCTTGGTTCGCCCAGCTGAAGTGGGCTCTTTGGCGCTTGCGCGGGTAAGGGAGTTGGTGCAAGATGGGCTCGGGGCGATGGAGCCGGCGAGACCGATTCCCAAAGATCGTCGTCGGCCCCCGCCGACAGCCAATCGGTTCCCGTGAATCGGTGGTTCACCTGAACAGCACTCAGGGATAACGTTCTCTTGCGACGGTGCTTCGGCACGACCGGATCGAATTGCAAGAATTCGTTCCACCATCCGGTGCTTGGGCCATTCCGCCGAGGCGGCAAACAGCCGGTGAACTGCCAGTGGCCGACCCCGCGCCCGCTTGTGGCGCGCCACTGATCGCTGCGTCCCGGTGACATCCGAGTCGTGCGTTTCCGGCAGCGGTCGGAGGAAAACGGTCGCATGGCGGTTTGAAGTAGGCAAGTGCCGCAGAGCACGGACTCCGATTCGGCCACCAGAGTTCCCGTAGCCCGTACCCAGCGACCCTACCCAGCTTCCCCCTCTGCCACGCGCCTTCGTAGGCAGGCGAAGAATCGGTCCGCCACCATCTTTGTTGTGCCTGCCAATAGTCGCTGGCCCACCCGAGCTACGGCTCCGCCTATCTGGGCCTTCGCGGTGACCGACACCGAGCTCCCGGCGTCGTTCGGCGCGATTGTGACGCGCGATTCTCCCTTCGCGTAGCCGGCCGGCCCACGACCGTCCACTCTCATCGAGTAGGAATGCGGGCGATCTAGGTCCCGGAGCTCTAC
>JAJDWM010000532.1 GCA_022825595.1 Bryobacterales bacterium
AATTGAGCGCTTGGCGTATGACGAAGTCGATGAACGATACGACGTCGATATCTTCACCGCGAACCAGGCCGGCCAAGATTTCTCCCGGGCTACTGCGAAGCTCCAGAACCACGTCTACGACTACGCGATCACGGACTCCGATGTTGAAAGAGATTTTGTAGAGGAACTGGATACAAGTAGCGAGGTCGTTGTCTACTCCAAACTACCACGTGGCTTCCTGATCCCAACCCCGGTCGGGGACTATAATCCTGACTGGGCGATATCCTTCAAAGCGGGCAGCGTACGACGCATCTACTTCGTAGCTGAGACCAAGGGCACGATGTCCTCAATGCAGTTGCGGGAGATTGAAAGGACGAAGATCGAATGCGCTCGGAAATTTTTCGATGGAATCAGCCAGAAGATTACCACCGATAGCGTGAAGTATGACGTGGTGACCGACTATGGTAAATTAATGGACTTGGTCGGGCGTGCGGCATGAGTAAGACGCACTCGATCAACATCTTTCTACTTGAGGGCGATCCGAATACTATTCGTAGGCAAGCAAAGAAGTTGTAATGATTCGATTTCAACGGCTAACGCCTGGGCTTCTTAATGCTTGGCTGGTAGACCAACACCTTGCCAACACCCATGAGCGTTACCGCCTCAGGGTTTGGCGGGAGAACCGAGCGAGCTTTGACGCTATCCGAACTGAGCTCATTGCCTATGTTGATGAGGCGCTTGAAGATGCGCGCCGACGGATTCGACGTGGGTTCGAAGACGATCTTTCTCCCTTTAGCGATCCAGCTGACGATCCGGCCGCGAACTACCCCGCGCTTCTTCATCGCATCACGTTGCAGGGCTATCTGGGAGAAACACTCGCGGTTCTCGCGGTTGAGCACTGGGGTGCTCATGGCCATACAGATTGGTTGGTTCCAGCGTTTCTCTTCCGTCTGCACGATCAAGAGTTTCAGCATCTTGAGGCGATCAATGAGCGCCTTATCGCCGGGGAGGCCTACGACCCCGACCGTGTTGCGGAGCGACGCCCGGGCCGAACGGGCGATGATGGCTTGGCCTTCCGAATCAATGGCGAGTACACGATCACCGACGTTCTGACGCTCGAAGCCAAGTGCCTCGCTCAGAACGACAACGCCAAGATCGAAGAAGCGCACCAGAAACTCGTCGCGGGTGGGTTGCGACCATCGGGTGTCCGAGAACTTATCAACCTCCTGGAGGATTATGACACACCCGAAGCCCATGCTTGGCAGGAAGCGCTGCTTAGGCTCTGGCGGGAGGGCTATAGGGTGGCGATGCGGCACGACGGCATCGGATACGCGTGTGGGCGCATTCCTGCTCGGGCCGGGCGTGTGGCTTGGATGCCCACGGGCGCACCCCATCCAGCCTATACTGCGCCCCGAAGACTGGAGGGTATGGAGTTCCAGTTCGAAGATCTGACTACCGTCGTCAACACGCTCTATCGAGGGGCTTAAGTTGGCGAACGAAGCCACAATCGAGATCGCGCGCGAGGTTCGGCTCACCTTGGCCGGTAGTGCGCTCACCGAAGGTCAAGCCAAGCTTTACAGTCAACGTCTTCGGCGCGACATGGGCCGCGAGGGCTTGGCGAGCTTTGCACCAAGTGACGTCGATATCTACCTCGACGAGGCTATACTGCTGCTTCGGTGCGGCCTGCTTGAGCGCAGCGCCGACCCTACGAGCGGGTGGCGCGACGGGGTCAAGCGGGCGGCCGAGATACTGGAGTGGCTGTCACAGTCGAGTCTGAAGCCCGCCGACGCACCCTTGCATCTTCTCGCTGCAGCCGCCTATCAACTCGCCGACTATCCCGCCATGGCACTCGGCCACCTGCGTCGTGTGCCGGAAGATCAACCGTTTTCGGTTCTGTTACGCGAGTTTCTGCGTGCGAACTTCCCAACGACACTCGAGGCGACGCAAGGCTTCTGGCGAGATCATCACGTCCTTGAGCTCGCTGATCGCATTGACCTAGCGGATTTGACTACGCACACGTTTCAGCACGTGGTCATGTGTATCGGAACTGTTTGTGCCCATCTAAGAAGAGGGAGCTACGGCACAACCGAACGCGCGCTGGCCAAACTGGAGAAACTTGCAGCAAGCCTCCTCCACAGTCGCGATCCCTATTCCTACCTACTTGCCCAACTCACGGCCGCGAGTTGTCGACGTTTTGTCGAGACTTGTCTTTGGCCCCAGATAGACCGGCTCCGAGAGGTCTCAAGCGACGCTGCGAGCGCGGCGTTGATTCAGTTCGCACGATCCGCTTTCGCCAATCACCGTGCGCTCGTCTGGCCCGCACAGTCGGCCGGCATCGAGCACCTGCGTGCGAACTCCTCGTTCGTGCTCTGCACTCCCACTGGCTCCGGGAAAACCACCGTGGCCACCCTCGCTGTGGTGCAGGGGCTGTTCGCCGATCCGCCCGACGATCCGTTCGACCTCGATCCGGGAAACCTCGTCCTATACCTCGTGCCGTCGCGCGCGCTTGCAGCCGAAGTCGAAGGTCGACTCGCACAGGATCTGAAGGGCATCGCTGCCGAACCTGTCGTCGTAACGGGCCTCTACGGTGGCGTCGATTGGGGCCCGACGGATGCGTGGATCCAGGCCGAACGGGCGACCATCGTCATCTGCACGTTCGAGAAGGCCGACGCGTTGCTGCGCTATCTTGGTGTCCTCTTCCTAGACCGCGTACGTCTGGTCATCGTTGACGAAGCGCATATGGTCGAGCAAGATCGGGCCCGCTTCGCCAGTCTTGAAGACGGCTCATCCCGTGCATTCCGACTTGAACAGCTAGGTGCCCGGCTGCTTCGAGCGCGGAGTGATCACGGGTTCCGGATCCTGGCACTGTCGGCGGTGGCGGCGCGTGCGGCCCCGGCGCTCGCTCGATGGATCACCGGAGATCCTGACGCGGCTCCGACGACGTCCTCCTATCGCAGCACTCGGCAGATGCTTGGCCGTCTGGAGGTCGGCATCGCCGGCGAATACGCCATCCGATACAACCTCATGGACGGTCGATCCCTGAGGTTCGACGACGAACGTCGGTCCGATTCGCCCTTTGTCCCGCGTCCATTTCCCCCGCTTCCTGGTGGTATCGACGGTGATCAGGGCCCCGAGGTGCGCATGCGCGCCCCGACCCTGTGGGCCGCACTGCAACTCGCTGCTGAGCGACCGGATGGATCGACCCCATCAGTCTTGATCTCATTGACGCAAAACGTTGGGACATTTTCGGCAACAAGCGCGGACCTTATGGACAGCTGGCCAGAGAACACGCTGCCTAACTATCGGGCAGTTGACGAAGCCAACGACCTTTGGGTTCGATGCCTTGCCAGCGCGGCGGACTACTTCACGGTCCAATCTGTGGAGTACCGGTTGCTTCGCCGAGGGATCGCCGTCCATCACGGAAAGATGCCGGGACTGCTTGCCAGACGGCTCAAGGCCGTAATTGATCAAGGCTTTGTAAGAGTCATCATCGCAACCTCGACGCTTTCAGAAGGCGTAAATGTACCCGTGAATTTCTTACTGATCCCCAGCGTTTATCGTGGGCCGAACGTTCTGAACTTGCAAGAATTCACAAATCTCATCGGCCGGGCTGGGCGTCCCGGCGTTTCCACCGAAGGCAGTGCGCTTGTCGTCCTGCCTGAAAGAACTGTGACACGGGATCGTTATGGACGCTACAGACCAACGCCCAGCCGTCAATGGGATGGCTATAATCAATTGGTCGCAAATATTGAGGCAACGACGGCCGCCGCTGGAGAAGGAGCGCCGGAGGACGAAGCGTCAAGTCCGCTCGCGCATCTGCTTGGTGGCCTGGAGGCTGCATGGGTTGAGCTGACGGGTGACGACGACCCCGAGGAGTTCACGAACTGGCTTGAACAGACATCTGTTGTCGGCGCAGACGAAGAAGATGCCTCGGCGTACAGATACCTGGACTCGCTCGATGCCTTCCTGATCACGGCGCTCCAGGAGGTCGAAGAATTGCAGGGCGCGGAGTTGGCGCCTGATCAAGTTGAGGCGGAACTCACCGCCATTTGGCGCCGAACATATGCTTTCGCAGCTATCCAAGAAGAAGCCCGCCTAGCTGGGATCTGGTTGGCGCGCGGACGTGCTATCAAGGCACAGTATCCGGACGCGGCCCAACGCCGCCGCATCTACAAGACAAGTTTGTCGCCACGTTCAGCGACGAAACTCCTCGACCTTGCCGAGGCCGTTCACGCCGCGCTTCAGGACGGCGCAGGTTATGCACGCTGGTCAACCGAGCAACGCCTCGCCTTCATTCGTAACACCCTCGCTCTTCTATCTCGGGTGCCGTCCTTCAAAATCGCTACCACACTCGGACGCCGCCGGAATTTCCAGGGCTGGCCGAAGCTGCTGCGATGGTGGTTGGCAAAGAACACGTTGCCAGCCCAACCGACACCAAGAGAGATTACGAACTGGTACGACTTTGTTGCGCAGAACTTCATTTACCGGGGTGCTTGGGGGCTTGGCAGCATTATTGGCCTGCTGCTCGACCACGCCGAGGGAGAG
>JAJDWM010000212.1 GCA_022825595.1 Bryobacterales bacterium
GGCTTACTTCACTGCACACCGCCGCACTTGCAGACCTTGTCCGCTACATCGGTTGGGCGCGATGGATCAGGCCCCTTGTCCGACGACAAGAAAAAGCTCTCGAACAGCCTCCGAGCTTGCTACATGGTCCGAGCTCGCAAGCTGCCGAAGTCGATCTGACATTGCAATACCGGTCCAATATCTCGCTAGCGCGGCTCCAGGATACGTTCCCGGCGGCGCAACCGGACGCGAACGTCCCGAACAGGAGCCCGCGCGGCGCGTTATTCGCGACAGCGAAGGTGTTGAACGTCATGGAGCTCTTTGCCGGTGCGGGAGGGATGGGTCTCGGATTCCTGTTGGCCGAACATCCCAAACGACGTTGTCGCCTCATATTCGCGGGGGAAGTTCATCCCATCTACGTCCGTACGCTCCGAAACACGCACGATCACCTAGCTCAAACGTGGACGTCACGGACGCGTGACCTCGTCCCCGAGTCCGTAGAACCGCTTGACCTTGACGACATCAGCACGCAGAAACTCGTACGATCGACTGCGAAGGACGCCGGGAACGTGGACATTCTTGTTGGTGGTCCACCTTGCCAAGGGTTCTCTAGCGCGAACCGAAGTTCGGAATCGGCCACTAATCCCCAAAACCAAATGGTCAGCGTATTCATGAAGTATGTGGAGGATCTATGTCCAACAGTCTTTTTGATCGAAAACGTGCAGGGGATCGCGTGGACGGCGAAGAGCGGCTCGGCCGGTCTCCATCGGAGTGTTGCTGGCCACTTCGTTGAGAGGATGAAGGCAGCCGGGTATGTTGTGTATCCGAAACTCTTGGACGCTGTCTGGTATGGCGTGCCGCAATTCAGGACACGCCTCTTCGTTCTTGGTATTCGCGCGGACGCGGGCTATCGACCGGACGACTTTGGTGACTGGGGCCCCTTTCCCCAGCCCACTCACGGCCCCTTAGCGCAGCGCCCATTTGTAACAGTCCGGGAGGCGATCGGTGATTTGCCGGCGGTCGCCAATGGTCATAGGGAGGAGAAGACGACCTACTCCATGTCCGCGCATGAGGGTGGCAATGAGTTTCTGCAATTGTTGCGTCGGAGTGCTCCCGAGGCGTGCATTCTTGATCACATCACGTCGCGGCATGCTGAATATGTTATTGAACGGTATCGTCGAATTCCCGCGGGTGGGAATTGGCGTGACATAGCGGATTCGATGACGAACTACTCGCGCCTCGAGAGGACCCACAGCAACATTTATCGACGACTGGAATGGGACGAGCCGTCAGTTACGATCGGTCACTACCGCAAGAGCATGCTCATTCATCCCGAGCAGCATCGGGGGTTGTCACTCCGTGAGGCGAGTCGGCTTCAATCGTTTCCGGACTGGTTCCGCTTTGCGGGAACCGCGGATGGGCTTTCCGGCGGTCTGATGCACAAGCAGCAGCAACTGGCCAACGCGGTGTGTCCTCTTGTGTCGAAGGCGATCGCCGAGTTCTTGCTGGAGCTCTGACTTGAGACGGTTTGTTGCGAAGCTCGTGGCCGTCATGCGGTCGTGGTTTTGGCGGGTTCGGTTCGGTCCTTCGGAGGCACTACCACGCAATGTAGACCGAAGAGATCGACTCCGGATACCCGAGTCGGTGCAACCATCAAAGGGCGAGAAGAAGGAAGGAGTATCGGGACCACAGCCGATCCACGGGCGGCGTTCCAACGCGCTCTCAAGAGCGACGGAGCGGGAGCCAGGTGGGCCGGGATCGGTTGAGAGCGAACCAGGAAGCGGGAGGGGTCCGGAACTTGCTAGGGCCGACGACCCGAACGCATCCGGGCGGCAGGCGGAAGTCGGTGGCCGGCCGGTTGGAACGCGGCCCAGTGCCAGCCTGGTGGCTGACGCATCGGTGCCATGCGCTTCTGCCACCGATCCAATCGAGGAATCGCGTTCAAGCACTCATGGAGAGCGTCCGATCGCGCAACGCTCGCCTCTGGGAGATGACGACACGTCCAACAGCGGTGACGATGAGAGCAGTTCTGCGCGCCCGAACGACAACCGTCCGGCCGACCTTCCCGTAGACAAGGGGAGTGTTCAGGATGACTCTGCTCACACCGTCGCCGCAGCTAGTGGCGCCGATTCTCATCGACCCCTTGACGTTCAGCCCGAGCAAGAGCACACCGCGGGCCGCTCGCCAGACCGTGGAGACCGCACGGCGGTCAAGTCGGGCGCTACGGCGTCCTCGTCGTTCCCAGCAGGCCTAACGGACGACACGCGCCACCATCAAGAAGCGTCCCCAGACGGGGACAGACCCCCTTCAACGGGTGAACGGAGATCGGGTTCGGGCGACAAGCATGACTCACAGTCTCTGGACGAGCCGCCGACACCACGAGTAGATGGTCCGCTAAGAGCCATCGGCAATTCGCGGCGGCCAGGCCCACGTCGACCCACTCCCCGGGTGGACGCGCGGGAATACGCGGCGCTGTATGAGGATGCTACGGCGGTTGATCTGGAGTACACCCGCTGGAACGATGCAATCGTAAAGCAACTGTTGCTTGCGGTTCCCTCATCGGACAAGAGTTTGTTGTGCGTAAACCCCCGCATACTGTCCCAAGTGTCCGAGGACTCCGGTTTGGGCTCAATGTCCCCTGAACAGGCAGAGCAGCAATTCACAACTGCTGTTGCAAGCGTTTATCAGAGACGCGTTCTGGGGCACGAAGCGCGACTACGCGTCCTGCGTCGGTGTGCCAGCGGCGGCCCGCCACGATGCGTCGCCTTCCTAGCATGTTCAGTCCTTGCCGCGTTACACATGCAAACCGACGAGGAGCTGCCGGGGACAGCCTACTACAAACGCTTGGCAGATCTCCTTAGGTGCGGCATGCAGAACGCGCACCCGCTTGGATTTGACCCGCAGGTGTTCGAGTCGCTTTGGATGTTCCTACGCAATTGGCTTCGCGCTGCACACGGACGCGAACTCGCAATGCCCACGAGCGTCCGTGGCTTTAGGCGGTTCGTGGCGTTGCCACTCGCACACGTGCCGCTGCGGTCCTTGGACATCGAGAAACTCCCCATGTTCTTCTCTTGGGCGGGGTATAAGCCAGGGGCCCGGCTCCGACACGATCACCTCCTCGGTGATTTGAAGCGGTGGCAGCGGTCAACGAGTAGCCTTACCCCAACGGGCGCGGATGCGCTTCGTGACGACCGTTCGTCTGCCGTCTCAAGCCAGGTGAGCGCCGAACTGAGGGCGTGGGACGGCGCCTGCTCCGAGTCGGCCAATAGCCGAAGCGCGCGGGTTGAAATTCAATTCGACGTTGTCCAGAGGAGTCCGGTCTTGTGCTATCTGCCCCGCCGGCCTCCGGGGTTTCCGCGGGTCTTTGAGGACGGACAGCGAGTGTTCGAAGCGTCGGGCGACGGATGGTATGACCCCGCACAGCTCCACCCAGAAGACGGGGGGCTACTGGAGCACGGCTTCGAGTGGCGTGCGCACTCGAACGGGGTCTACTGGGCGCTGAGGCGTTCCGGAGAACTAGTCATCCCATTCAGCCCGTCGTCAAGCTACAGCGGGTTTCTCTCAGGCCGGCGCATGTTGCGCGGAATTGCGTGCTCTGTTCTATGCCGCGACAGCATCCTCCCGACGGTCAAGGACTATCTGTGTGAAGTCGCGCAGGAGATCCTGCGTCCCGTCTCACACCCACAGCTTCCTGACGGTTGGTCAATATTCCGCGATGTTTCGGCGCAGGTCCACGTCGATGCGCCTAGCGGTCTTGAGGCCCTAGAGGTCGATCCCGACGTTGAACTCATCGTTTCCGGCGGTCTTCGGATAGGACGCAGTTGGTCATGGCTCCACGGGGCCCCGCCCCAAGTCCTCGCGTCCGGGTTAAAGCCGAACGATCGCGTACGGGTGAACGGCGCTGCGATGGAAGTAGATGCGAGCGGTGTGTTGCGGACCGACATGGTGTTCCAGCAATCCGGCCAATACCTTGTCGAGGCGGGCACTCAACAAAGGACGATTCACATCGTAGGGCCGGAAGTCGCAGCAAGGCGCGACACCAAACCCGATGACCCGGTCAACGCTACGCATGGCAGAAGAATTGCCTTGCCGCGCGGTTCATGGACCCTCTTGGGCAGTTCGCCCTTTCTGGTCTATCGCTCACGGAGCGAGTTCTTCCATGGAACGGTCGTGTCGTGTCCCTTCGATCCTAGTTGGGCCGTTCAAGTGGGCCCTGGTCCCGGTGGCGTCGTGGCAGTTGCTGGCCGACTGCGTCCCCCACAATTCCTCAGCCTTCGGGGATTGACGCGGCAAAAGCGAAAGCTGATCGCGCGGTGGAGCAACACGATATACGCGGCACACATCCGCCGCCCGCGCTTCGTTGGACTAGGCGCGGTTATCCCCGACGAAGACATCGCCAGCACCTGGAAGACCTACGTCTCCTTGACCAAGGAGATCAAGCGGAGCCTGAAACACAAACAATGAACCGCGACCTCCTGCTGACATGGATGACCCACGTGGGCGAAGGATCGTGGATGAGCTTCCGAAAAGCAGTCGCGCAGATCGCCGGTGAGGATCCCGATCCGCTCGCCCTCTGCCGCAGACTCAGAGTGGAGTTTTCGGACCTCGGCTTTGCCGATTTCTTTGTAGACGGTACCCAGCGCTGGACAACGCTGGCTCCTGTACTTGGCGGGCTTGCGGTGGAAGACCGGGTTGCCGTCTTGTATGGCGGCCGGACCCCAACTCTAGTCGAGGCTCTGCGGCGGGCAGCGGAGGACTATGGGGCCAAACTCGAAGAG
>JAJDWM010000582.1 GCA_022825595.1 Bryobacterales bacterium
AGATCGGGTGTGCGTCTACTGGGTGGACGCGCGACATCACTGAGTGCAGTGGCATTCCCGGAGTCAACGAGCGCCTTGCCGTCAATCATGGGCAGACTGTTCGACTACGCAGCACCTCGCGATCCTCCGCTCAGTCGACGCAGCACACAACCACATCCGCGTTGGATGCCAGTGGATTGGCTTGCTCTCCGCATTTCGAGAGCGGCACATCGTGTATGACCGGTCTTCTCGTTGGCCATTAGCGCGATCCAGGGGCGTCGCTTGTGGGACTCGCTGACCATCGGCCTTCACATCCAGAACCGTTTGGCTAAGATGTCGCGGCACGCGGGTAGCCGGACGCAGCCCCAAGGCAACCAGCACGATGGCGTCACAAACCTACTCGAGGACGCGCATGGTTTTCAGGCAGGCCGACAGCGGTGGACGACCCACTCGAACCCGGAAGTCAGGCTCCTCGCGGGCCCGCCGTCCTCTACCACTGCGGCTGCTGAAGTGTCTTTCCGCCAAGGTCGCGGCGAGCGTAGTGGTGCATTCTGAGCACCATGAGGGTGCGGTGGATCTGGAACAGCTGCCGTATGACACCCGACAGCTTCTACTGACGGACCTCCGCTGTTCAGTCCCCCCATCTGACTCCAGGCCGGCGCTAGGGCGCGGGCGTGATCAAGCCGCGAAGTATGGCGCGGCCGAACGGGCGCAGCCGCAATTGCGGATCCAGACCCTCCGAGAACGCCTCTGCGGTCGTCCGCAATCGCGCAACAACCTCCGGGTGCTCTGCTGACACGTCGGCCGACTCGCCGGGATCTGTGTCCAGCCGGTAGAGGATCGGAGGCTCGAACGGCACGGAACCTTGGGGAATGCCCCGCTTGTCCAGAGGCCGCTCGCGCAGGTGCAGCTTCCAGGGTCCTTGGCGTATCGCATTCACCCTGTTGCGATTGCTGAACACTAGGGATCGTTCAGGTGCCGGTCGCTCGCCCCGCAACAACGGACCGATGTCCCGTCCGTCCATCTCACGACCGTCCGGCAGCGGGACTCCCGCGAGGGCGCTCACCGTGGGGAAGACGTCCAGTAGGGATGTGACGCCTTGCAAAGCCGCACCACTCGCCGGGAGGTCCGGACCCGTCACCACAAGTGGGATCCGCACTCCTCCCTCCCAGGTCGTGCCCTTGGCCCCCCGCAGTTCACCTGCGGAACCGCCGGCCATCTCGGCATCACCAGTCCACGGACCGTTGTCGCTCGTTACGAAGACATAAGTGCTTGCGTCGATTCCCAGCTCGGCAAGTCGCAATGTCAGGTACCCGACGCTGGTGTCTAGCTCTTCGAGCACGTCCGCGTACAGCCCTTGGCCAGTGCGCCCGTCGAATTCCGGCGATGCGGCAAGCGGGATGTGGGGCATGGTGTAGGCGAGATAGAGCAGGAAGGGGCGTCCGGCACTCCGCTCGACGAACTCGACAGCACGCTGCGTGTACCGTCGCGTCAGGAAGCGCTGGTCCGCTGGCGATTCGATGGACCGATCGCCGTCGAAGAGCTCGATCCGGGGCCACCGCAGTCTCCGCAGCCAGACCATGTTGTTGCTGTACAAGACGCCGAAGAATTCGTCGAATCCGTGTCGTTGCGGTCGGTACTGGCTGCGGCCTCCCAAGTGCCACTTGCCAATGCACGCCGTCGCGTAGCCTGCCGCGCGGAGGTGTTCCGCAAGCGTCACCTCCGCGGCCGGTAGCCCTTGGACCTCCTTGGGCACGAAGACCCGGGTGATTCCTGTCCGCAGTGGGTGTCGGCCGGTGAGCAGGGCTGCGCGTGCAGGCGAGCACGTCGGGGCAGGCGTGTAGAACTCCGTGAGCCGGACGCCCTCCGATGCCAGGCGGTCTATGGCGGGCGTCCGGAAGCGCGTGTTCCCGTAGCAGCCCAAATCGCCATATCCGAGGTCGTCAGCGACGATGATGACGAAGTTCGGCTTGCGCTCCGTCGCCTCGTCTGGCGCCGTGCTTGGTACGCCCGCGGCGGCCGCTGTCGCCAGGGCCACGGTGGCGGCGACTATGACGCGGGCGGTCACCACGGCGGCCCGGTTTGGGGATCACCGGCGCAGGTCTCGGAATCGCTGCGCCTTCGCCTCCCAATTCGGCAGCGTCCCTTCTGGGACCGGCTCTACCTCGATACGGACGCCGAAAATGTTGCGCACGTCGTGTGCGATGGCCTCGCACGCATCCCGAGACGACTCCACCTCAACGCGCGCCTCGTCCATCTCGCCCGTCCTCTCGACCGTGATGCGAAACTCGGCTAGGTCTGCCACCCTGCGGACGGCCTCCTCGATGGCCGAGGGATGGAGGTTCACTCCCCGCACGAGCATCATATGGTCGCTGCGGCCGAGAACTCCCCCCTCCAGCAGCAGCCCCTCGGGCAACCTTCGGGGTCGCACCAGATCACCCGTCCGGTAGCGGATCACCGGGCAGCACGCCCGGCCAAGATTTGTGACCACCAATTCTGCGATCCCGCCCTGGCTGATCCGCTCTCCGTTGACGGGCAGGAATTCGGCGATGAACTCGCGCTCGTTCACGAAGACCCCCCGCCCCTGTGGACATGGGACGCCGTAGGCGCCAACCTCGCTTGCGCCCGCATGGTCGAAGACCTTCGCGCCCCAAGCCATCGCTATGCGCCGTCGGGTCGCCGGTACGCTGCCTCCGGGCTCGCCCGCAAGGATCACTCTACGGACGGGACCGGCAGCCAAGTCCATGCCCAGCGCCCTAGCCCTTCCCGCCATCCTCAGCGCGTATGTCGGGGTCGAGAACAGCGCCGTGCACTGCAGGTCCCGAATCATGCTCAGCCTTCGGTCCGTGCTGGCCCCTCCTCCTGGTACGGCCAGCGTTCCCCTGCGCAGCACCGCCTCGAATGCCGACCAGAATCCGATGAACGGAGCAAACGAGAATGCGAAGAACGCAAGGTCGCGCTTCGTGAGCCCGGCCGCGTCAAGCACGGCGTCCCAACAGTCCAGCCACCACTCCCAGCTGGCGGCCGTGTCGAGCACGGCCAGCGGCCGACCGGCCGTGCCAGATGTCTGGTGGAATCGACAATACGCGTGCAGCGGTTCCGAGAGGTTCGAGCCGTAGGGGGGATTCGCGGTCAAATCCCGTGACAGGTCCCGATTCGACGAGAGCGGCAGTCTGGCGAACTGGTCCGGCCCGCTGGGCAGCGGCGTGCCCCCCAAGCGAAAGTTCCAGAAGCGATTGCGCGGCAAGATGGCGTCAAGCATCGCAGCCAGCCGTGGCAGCTCGTCCCAGCGGCCCAGAGCCGCCGGGGGAGGAGCGAGGGTGGCTTGGGCTCCAGGCATCAGGACAGCAATCGGGCGGCCTGCGCCGCGCAGAAACACGCCGCGAAGGCGATTCCGAGCGGCATCAAGGCGCCGAGGGCCGTCCACTTGGCGCTCCGGGTCTCACGCCAGATCGTGATGATGGTCGTCGCACAAGGGTTGTGCAGCAGGGAGAACAGCATCAGATTCGCGGCAGTCAGCAGCGTCCAGCCGTGCTGGTCGACAAGGACCGCGCGGATCTGGTCATACGTCGAGACATCCATCATCATAGTGCCCCCCAAGTAGCACATCAGCATGGTGGGCACGACGATCTCGTTGGCGGGGATCGCGATGACGTAGGCCAGTAGGATGACCCCGTCCAGCCCGATCGCCGCTCCTAGGGGATCCAGCAGTGCGATGGAGTGGTCGGCCAG
>JAJDWM010000312.1 GCA_022825595.1 Bryobacterales bacterium
TCCTAAAGTGGCGGCACTCGGACATCGAGTTACCCATGTCAGGAAGTTCCTCGCATTAATCGGATCGCTCGTCCGTTTCGACGGCCAATCAATGTGACACGAATCGACCCCCAGACGCCGAAATAAAGTGCAATCTAACACAGAGCACGACATCGTCCGGGTCACAGCGCACCTCGCAGGGAGCCGACTGACTGTCCTAGGCTTCCTTAGGTTCAGGGCGGCCCTTAGCGGATGGAGGCGAAGCCCACGCGAACCACCTATTGCCGGAAGAGAGCATGACCGCCATACAGTAGTCCTTCAAAGCTCCTTTTCGAAATTGATGTAGCGCTCTAATCGAATGGGTTCCCTAGTAGCGGGCAAGAATGCACTTGCTTGGCAAAGCATCGGCCCGTACGCCGAAACGTCAAGGCGAAAGCCCTCCTTGGATAACCGAGGAAACTCATAGCCAATCTCATTCGCGCCCACGATCTGTGACGGCTTGTTGCACCTCGGACCGCAAAGCGGGTGGGACTTCGATCCTGTCGGCCGATTCAGCCGACGCACCAGCATCGCTAGCGGACGCGTTGGCTCCTCGACTCATCGCGATGCTCATCGGCGGCAGGGCACACTTCGGGAATGGCGGACGGTGGGAGTCCGGCATCTCTTGGTAGTGCCGCCGTTGCGAGACAGAAGAGGCTATTGCAGCGAGGCTGGCGACTGTGTCCTGACCGGTCGATTGGGTCGCGGGTCCATTGTCAAGAACAGGTCCGCCGACACCGGCAACAGGAGTGGGCTTGGCAGACTTGGGCATGCGTACCCGAAGATCGGGGGCGCCTCCGGTTTCTTGCGGACCGGCCCAAGCTGCGTCTTGCAATGACAGCTGGATATGTAGCGCAGAAGCAGACTTGCGAGACGCCGACGCGCCTCGCGGTACCGCCTACCGCAAGGAAAACGGACAGGTGTGTTCGCCGGTTGGGCGGGAGGCCACGAACGGAGACGTGCCCGGCGCCGGTAGTATGCTGCTATGTCATGCCGACGGGTTCGGACCTATTCGTACGCAGCCTGCGCAGCCAAGGCGTAGATCGCGTCTTCACGCTGGTCGGAGATCACCTCAACGACGTTCTGCAGGCGGCCGCGAAGGACGGGATCTCCGTCTACGACACCCGTCACGAGTCTGCGGCCGTGCACATGGCCGATGGCTGGACTCGACTGACCCGGCAGTCGGGCGTTTCCATCGTGACCGGCGGTCCCGGGCACGCCAATTCCATAGGCGGCATCGCCGCTGCGCAGGTCACCAGCGTTCCGGTACTGACGGTGAGCGGCATGAGCGACTCTTCAGCCCGCGACCGGAACGCCTTCCAGGACATGGAGCAAATCCGTCAGGTTCGAGGGATCACCAAGTACGCCGCCGTGCCGGCGCAGTCCGGCCAGATCCCGTTCTACGTCAAGCGCGCTTTCCTCGAGATGTGGCGGGGCCGGCCCGGGGTCGCCCACCTGAGCATTCCCGTCGACCTCTTTACTGAGCGCAACGACGCGCACGCGGCGATTCCTGACGAACGCGTCGAGATCGCCCGCGGCGGCCCGTCCAGTGGCGCCGTCGACAGGGTGGTTGACCTGCTGGCGGGATGCGAGCGGCCCGTAGTGATTGCCGGCTCGGGGGCATACTGGTCCGGAGCGGAAATCGAGTTGCGGGGCTTTGTCGAGGCCGCGAACGTCCCCCTGTTTACGACGAACTTGGCCCGAGGAATGGTCTCCGATGACCATCCGCTTTGCTTCGGATACGCAGACGGAACCATCAACCCCGGAGCTGTTAACGCGCTGAGGCAGGCCGATCTCGCGATCATCGTTGGAAAGAGGGTCGACTTCGGACTGCGGATGGGCGGCCCCCGCCTATTCGGGCCCGGTGCGAGAACCGTGCAGATCGACGTTTGCGGGAGCGAACTGGGACTGAACCGCTCGCTAGAACTGGGGATTCAGGCGGACGCCAAGACCACGCTCGCGGCGCTTGTCGACGCCCTCTCCTCTCGGCCTGCCCCCGAGCGCTCGGGATGGCTGCAAGAGGTGCAGCGCGGATGCGACGCATATGCCGCCAAAGTGGCCAAGGAGGCAGCGGTCCCAATGGAGCCGATGCATCCATTGCACGTCCATCAGGTGCTGCGGGAAGTCCTCCCTGACGATGCCACCGTCTGCTGGGACGGCGGCGACTTCGTGCACTGGGGCCGGTACGTCCTTACAGCGCGTCAGCCCGGGCATTGGATGCGTCTGGGCTCCCTCGCGGGTCTGGGCGTCGGGCTCCCAATCGGGCTCAGCGCCCAGATCCTGCGCCCGAACTCGAAAGCGGTCGTGGTCACCGGGGACGGCTCTTTGGGCTTCTACATCGGCGAACTGGACACGGCCGTGCGGCACAATCTCCCAATCGTGATCATCGTCGGTAACGACGCCGGCTGGGGGGTGGAGCGGGTGCTTCAGGAGGGCTTCTACCCGGACTCGGACACCGTCGCCTGCGAGCTGCAGAGCACTCGCTACGATCTGGTCATGAAGGGCTTCGGCGGCGACGGGGCACACGTCACGTCGCCCCAAGAACTGCGCCCCGCTCTGAAACGGGCCTTTAGCAGCGAGAAGCCTTTCTTGGTGAATGTTGAGATCAGCGGCGTCGGGTCTCCCTTCACCCGAGACCAGCTGGTCCATCGCCAGCAGTAACCCGCGCGTGCCGCTTCGGTTTCTGGTACTCGTCGCAATGGGCGCCTCACTCTTCTGCTTCGGAGCCGCCCAAGCTCCGCTCTACGAACCGCCAGATGAGAAACTGCCCCGGTCCGTGGCGCCTCAGCCGATCCCGTTCGACCATTCCCTGCACATGCGCAATCGCATGGCTTGCGCCGACTGCCACCCAGGGGCGGCCGACCGCGAGCGTGCCGGGCTGCCCGGACGAGACGACTGCATGTTGTGTCATCAGACGATCTCGGTAGAGAGTGAGGCTGTCCGGGGCCTCGCCGCGATGCCTGCCGGCGAGGCGATCGAGTGGGTGCGGGTTTACCAGGTCCCGGGTTTCGCGTTCTTCAGCCACAGGGACCACGTTCCCAACGGTGTGGGCTGCGAGCAGTGCCACGGGCCCGTCGGCGAGCGGAGCGTTCTATCTCAAGAAGTCTCGGTCAACATGGTGTCCTGCATGAATTGCCACGCGGAGCGCGATGTATCGAACGAATGCTATCTGTGCCATGACCTGGGCCAGTAGGCCTGCGCGTTCTCGGGGGATGCGCGGCGGGATCGGCTGGCAAGGCGTCGTGGGTAGTGTGACGTTCCCCGGCAGGAGCCGCGCGCATGTGGCACTCCAGCGCTGATGGGTACAGGCGGCGAAAAGCTCCGGGGCGGGCCTGGCGGTTCGGGACTGCCCACCACCGTCGGAGCGGTGGTCTGGGACATCTGCCGACATCCAAAGGACCACCTGCTCCGGCGCTGGAACTGGAAGGCCGCCTTGGTTAGCGTCGCGTGTCGGGGGGCGCTGTTCTTCGGCGTGAACGCGACCGTCAGCTGGGACAGCGCAACACGGGCCTTGGTCACCGAGCTGTTGTATCGCGCGCCGATGGTCGGCACGTTTGCTGCGGTCTCGCAGTCCTTCCGGAGAGTGAGGCCTGCATGGGCTGCGGCCGGACTGATCACAGTGGCGATCCCCGTCATGGCGCATCTGATCGAGTTCACGATGCACTGGTGGCGGGGCACGGCGCGCCTCGCCGAAAGCGTCGCAGCATCCGTGGCATTCTCAATGCTCACCGCGCTCACCACCTACTTGTTGCAGCGGCAGGGATTGATGGTGGTGGGCGCGGACGGCAAGCCGTTCGTGTCGGACGTGCTGTTGGCCCCGCAGGTGCTCTTGGAGGTCGTCATGTCCAAGCCCACGGCCCTGTTCAGGAAGGCGCCGGCTGCGGACGCGCCTGATCCTGAGGGGGATGTCCGCAGAGATTGAGGCCGCTGCTACGCCCGGACCCTTGCGGCGGATGTGGCGACAAGGTTCGGGATTGCGCTCCCTGGAATCACCGGATAGCTTGGCCTGAACCTGAGAGCAGGGTGTCGGCGGCTACTCTCAAGTACCAGCCTGAACCTCACGGTCCCATA
>JAJDWM010000116.1 GCA_022825595.1 Bryobacterales bacterium
CAAGCTTGGGTTCGTCTCCAGCACGGCCTCGTCGGCTCGCGGGGTTGTTGCCGCCCGAGCGTCAACGTGGGCGGTTGGGCCGTGCATCGCTCCAGAACCGTCGGCGCAAGAGTCTTAGGGCGCTCTCGCGAATGAGCCCCCTTAGAATGGGCTCGTGATGGCCATGACAAACGTTCGCGTTGGCTCTGCTGTGGCACTGGGGGCCGTCCTCCTATTCAGTTTGGGCTGCGGCCCCGGGCCGCAGCGCGAGGCCGACGACTTCATGGAGACATACGACCAACTGCTGCTGCAGGTCTACCCCGTCGTGGGCGAGGCTTACTGGAAGTCTTCCACGGATGTCACGGAGCAGCATGTCGGAGAGCGCATTGGTGCCGAGAAGGCTATGGCGGCGATCAGCGGCAATCCTTGGGTCATCGAGACCGCGAAGCGGCTCCTAGATCAGCGAGAAGGCTTGGACGACATCACGCAGCGGCAGTTGCGCAGCGTGCTGCACTCCGCTGCCGAGTATCCCGGGACGATTCCCGACGTGGTGGCCGACCGCGTCGCGGAAGAGGCGGCACAGAGCGCGATCCTCGACTCCTTCGAGTTCTGCGCGCAGCGAGACGGCGAACGCTGCGTGGATCCAGTCACGCCAAACCAGATCGACGAGGTGCTCGTGCGCTCCCGGGACGAGGTGGAGAGGCGCAAGATCTGGGAGGTCTCGAAGCAGACCGGCCCGGCGCTGAAGCAGGGCATTGGCCGGCTCCGCGACTTGAGAAACCGCGTTGCCCAAGAGATGGGCTACGAGTCCTTCTTCGCTCTGCAGGTGGACGACTACGGAATGACGGTCGACGAGATGATGGCCATGATGGAGCGCTTCAACAACGACCTTCGGCCGCTGTACGAGCAGCTTCACACCTGGGTCAAGCACGAGCTTGCACAGCGCTTCGGCCAGCCCGTGCCAGACAGGATCCCGGCGCACTGGATCGGGAACCGCTGGGCGCAGGCATGGCCGGGCCTCACCGAAGGCATCGACTTGGACACGCTGCTGGCGGACAAGGACGCGGAGTGGGTCGTGCGTCAGGCCGAAACCTTCTACACATCACTGGGCATGCCCCCGCTTCCCGAGTCGTTCTACGAGAAGTCCGACCTGTACCCCCTCCCGGCCGGCTCGGAGCGCAGGAAGAATACCCACGCCTCGGCTTGGCACCTTGACCTGCGCAAGGACGTGCGCTCCCTAATGAGCGTGCAAAACAACTGGCGCTGGTTTGAGACCTCGCACCACGAGCTCGGGCACGTCTACTACTATCTGGCCTATAGCGGAGCGGATGTGCCAGTCACGCTGCGCGGAGGCGCGAACCGCGCCTTCCACGAGGCGGTCGGTGATCTGATCGGCATCGCCGCGCGACAGCCTGCGTATCTCAAGGAGATTGGGCTTCTCGAGCAAGATGCCGAGATAGACGAGGTCTCTTGGCTGATGGACGAAGCGCTCGATCAGGCGGTCGTGTTCATACCTTTCTCGGCCGGCACCATGTCGTTCTTCGAGCGCGACTTGTACGAGGGCGGGCTGACCATAGACGAGTTCAACGCGCGCTGGTGGGAGCATGCCGGGCGGTTTCAGGGGATCGCCCCGCCCGAAACCAGGGGCGAGGAGTACTGCGACGCGTGCACCAAGACTCATATCACCGACGACCCCGCCCAGTACTACGACTACGCCATAGCGTTCGTCATCAAGTACCAGCTCCACACGCACATCGCCCGCAACATCCTCAAGCAGGATCCCCGGAACTGCAACTACTACGGCAACAAGGAGGTTGGCGAGTTCCTCTGGAACCTGCTCAGCCTGGGGGCAACCCGGGACTGGCGTGAAGTGCTGCTGGAGGTGACCGGCAGCGAGGTTTCCACGAAGCCGATGCTGGACTACTTCGAGCCCTTGGTCGAGCACCTCGCGCAGGAGAACGCGGGCCGCACCATCGGCTGGTAGGGTCCCAGGGACTCTGCGGCGCTAGACTCGATGAGCGCTACAGCTACATCGATTAGCGGGCTCTTCGAGATGCGTCATGCACGCGCCGATGGTCGTGCAACGAGTTGCTCGGGGAAGTGATCGGCACCATCAACCCGCCGCTCGGGGAGATAGCACTCAAGCCTAGTTGCCAGTTCCGCGGCCAGCGGGGGCACGCCCGCGGCCGCGCATCGCAGAGACTTCCGCCTGATCCAAGAGCCCGTCGAGGTTGGTGTCGAGTTGCCCGAAGCGCCGCTCCATTTGCGGCGGGACTTCCTCGATGCTGAGCTGGCCGTCTCCATCAGAGTCCCACCGTGTCAAACCGCCACGGCCGCCGGGAGGCCCATTACGCCCTACGCCCCGCTGCATCAGAGCCTCGATCTCCGACGGTTCGATATAGCCGTCGCCATCCGTGTCCATGCGGTCGAAGTTCCGTCGCATTTGCTCGGGAAGTTCCGCGGGCGCCAAGCGATCGTCTCCATCCGCGTCCCTGGCCAGGAGTCGCTCGACGGACCGCTGAGGGCCGAATCCACCGCTAGGCCCTCTCGGGCCACCTCCCTGTCCACGTCTGCCTCCCGCGTCCCG
Source organism: Bryobacterales bacterium (assembly GCA_022825595.1). GTDB lineage: Bacteria > Acidobacteriota > Terriglobia > Bryobacterales > UBA6623 > VXMF01. The sequence continues at coordinate 2,567 of JAJDWM010000116.1, forward strand.
GCCTGGCCCAGTCCGGTTGAAATCGATCCGGCCTGACCTGACCCGCCCGGCATCGCGGTCTACGTCCCAAGTAATCAGGTACTCTTGGGTGACCGGCCTGCACCACGTCTCCGTGCAAGCAAAGTAACGGAACTTCATTCCCAGCGGCTCTTGCGAATCTCCACGCTTCACGTGAACAAGGAATTCGCGCGGGTCCGCATCGGCATCTTCCTCGACCTTTGGTCCTTGCAACTTCGCCGGCGTGATCCTCACTCCCTCGGGCGCAAAGAGTTCCACGTCCATCGCCGGCGCCAAGTTGTTCCAATGCACCCCGTGAAGCGGGTCTAGAAGGAAGGCCAGATAGAGCTTCCCCTCGCCTGACCGGAGCAGTTCCTGATCGGCCTCTGCACGCAGCTTGGTATAGAACGGCTCGTCTGTCTTCGCAAGCTGAGGTCTTGATACCAGAGTGCGATAGGTGCCTGGCTTTTCGATCCGGGGAACGACGCCGGTCTGGGCATGCTCCGGCGCCGGCCTGATTCTCATGTTCAGTTCCGACACCTCTGTCGGGTTTTCGACCGACCCGACGAATTCTGCCAGATCGCGCCGCAGCTGATCCGGGTCGCTCCAAGCGCGCACCCGCAGGATCCGGCCATCGGGATCGAGGAGGTATTCGGAATTCTGGCGGTTGCCGAGCGCATGCTTGAGCTCATTCGCCATGTTGTCGGCAATCCAAGGGATCCCCGACC
>JAJDWM010000268.1 GCA_022825595.1 Bryobacterales bacterium
TTCAAACGCATCGGCATCATTCTCAACGCAGCCGACTACGACTACTCGGATGCGGTCGACGTGAAGGTTTACCTGACCGACATCTCGCTCTTTCGGCGGATGAACGCCGTCTACACGCAGTACTTCGAGAAGGATCGCCCCGCACGCACGACGGTGGCTGTCGCAAGCCTCGTCGGGAAGGCGCGCATCGAAATCACCGTCACGGCGAGCAAGTAGGACTGTCCTCACCGCGCAAGCCCGCCCGAGCCGGCGCGACTTCCTTCGTGGCGGGACACTGGCCGCAGCCGGGATTCTCGGCCTGACTGCCGACCTGGCGGCCCGAGCGGCTTCCCAAGTCATCACAGGGCTTCAACTGCTACCGACGCGAGTCCCGATGGACGCGCGGGTACGGGACGCGTGGCAGCGAAGCTTCATTCACCAGGGCCGCTTCCGGACTCACTACGAACCGGCCATCGTTCGGGTCGACACGACCGATGGCTTGACGGGCATCGGGGACGCGGACAGGGAGCCCCGCGTAGCCCGGGAATTGCTCCAATCCCTCGTCGGCACGTCGCCATGGGAACACCTCCTGGACGACCGGCTGGGAGGCGTTCTCGTGGCGCTCTACGACCTGATCGGCAAGGCGGTCGATCTGCCGGTGTCTAGGCTCTTCTCGTCGAGCCCAAGGTCGCACGTGCGGCAGACTTGGTGGGGCCAGTGCTTCCCTGCGGACCTGATGGCCTCCAAAGCGCGACGCGGCGCAGATCTGGGCTACAGGGTGCACAAAGTCAATGCTCGGCCTTGGGAGGATCCCATCGAACAGGCGGAGGCGATGTGTGAGGTTGTTCCGAGGGACATGCGCGTCTGGGTGGACGCGAACGCTTGGTGGGGCTCCCTCGGGCGTACCCTGCACTTCTGAGAGCAGCTCGCCGCTTTCCACAACTACTTCCCGATGGAGTCCCCGTTCGCGAGGGAAGGGACCGAGGACTACCGCCGGCTGCGCGGCAGGACAGCGCTCCTATTCTCGGAGCACATGCCTCCAGACCCAATGCCGTTCATCCGTGACGGCCTGATCGACGCCTTCGTGGTCGGCAAGCCGATGGGCGCACATTGGTGCAGCGTGCATTGATGGCGGAGAAGACCCGCATCCCGCTATGGGCCGAGCACAGCATTTCGAGCGGTGTGAATCAGGTCTTCCAAGCGCACCAAGCTGCAGCGTTTCCGGGAATCGAGTATGCGATCAGCATCACCCATGTCTTGGAGGAGGATCTGATGCTGGAGCCATTCCAGATGAGTGAGGGATTCTACAAGATTCCTTTAGCTCCCGACTTGGGCGTCACGCTGGACACGGACGACGTCGAGAAGTTCTGAGTGGGCTGAGGCCCGTCCATACCTCCGAACGTCGCACAATCGGCATGGTGCTCGTCGCGACCCCGACCGGCTCGCCTGTGCGACGGCATGACCCCGAAGCGGTGGTCGTACTGCCCATCCCGCCACCTGAGGTAGTGCCCTCTGGCCACAGCGCCGGAATCTCTCGAAGTCCCGCCGAATGAATCTGCGGTGGCCCTCAGCCTGTCGGCCCCAAGCCGCGCCGTCTGCTCGACCGGTGCCTTCCGGGCGTCCTAAGGCAGCCAAGCATGGCGTCGACAACATTCCGAGGTCCGGGCACCTCCGGTGGATCGGTACGAGAACAGACGCCGCGAGGTCGCGCCAGCAAGGCGGAGTCTCCGAGGCGAGTGACCATTCCGCTCGGATGTCGCCCACCGTACGCTCGCTTCGCGAGGGCGTCACGGATCTCTGGAGTACTATCCCTCTCTAGCTATGGATGTACAGATTCGGGCGGTCTCGCCGAACGAGTCGACGCTGGTATTCAGCTTCCTGACCCTGGCCGCTCGAATGAGGGAATCCGGCGAGCCGATCCAAAAGGCCCTTCGTGACCCCGAACTCACGCGGTATTGGCTGAACTGGGGACGGCAAGGGGACCTTGGCGTCGTAGCGGAGTCCGAGAGTGTCGGATACCCAGTTGCCTGCGCATGGGTGCGGCTATTCACTCGGGAGGAAGCGGGCCGAGACTACGTTGGCGAAGGCATTCCGGAACTGGCGATCGGGACGATTCCCACGGCCCGCGGACGAGGGATTGGAACGAGAATCCTCCGAGCACTGCTGAGGCTTTGCAGGTCCCGCTACGCCGGAGTGAGCCTGAGCGTGAGAGTCGACAACCCTGCGATTCGGCTCTATGAACGCCTTGGATTCCTGAATACGCCCAAGAGCCCGATCGTCAACCGGGTGGGAACGGAATCGGCCATCATGCTCCTGCGCTTCGATCAGAGCGGGCGCACCGAAGGTTCCGACGCTGACTCACTTCTGATTCGGTAACGAGCGTCCGGACCGGCTGAAGTGCTCGTCGCCGGTGCGATGACACGGGGCGAGGCCTACTATCTTCCCCCGAAGCCGGTGCTTGTGAGAGATCTCTCGTCAGACTCTTGGCGGAATCTTTGACATTGGCTAAAGGACTGGAGCGTGCAAGGGGCGCGGCGATGCCGGTGGAGCGGTCGGGAATGCAGGAGTCGGCCCGGGGCGGGGCCAGTGGCCGTACGGAAACATGCCACGTTTCTGCGCGACAGAGAATGACGAGGCGGTCGGCCAGAAGAGTCGGATCTGGGCGGGCTGTACCAAGCCGGGCCCCGGATGGATTCCGTAAGGCAGGTTGCAAGACGCGGGAGGGGGGGGGAGTATCGTGTTGGCGCGGAGCCTTGGATCACAAGGTTGCCGGATTAAGGAGGACCGCCCAATGGCAATCAAGACCCTGTTCAAAGTCGGAGGACTGATGGCTGCCTTAGGCTTCCTTGCCGGGAACTTGCCCGGCCAGACGCTGGGAACCATCTTGGGCACCGTCACGGACGACACCGGCGCCGTGATTCCTGGAGTCCAAGTGACCATCGCCAATGAAGATCAGGGGACTTCGGTCGAGGTCGGAACGCAAGGGGACGGAACATACTACCTCCCCAACATCAGGCCAGGGACCTATTCCATCCGGATGGAGTCCGACGGTTTCCGGTCACACTTCGTCGGAGACCTGCGATTGGAGGTCGGCAGTGTCCTCACATACGATGCCGTGCTTGAGGTCGGCTCCCTAACCGAGACCGTCACTGTCGAGGCTGCCAGTCCCCTCCTAGAGACCTCGCGCGGCTCCTTGGCAGCGGTTGTAGAGAACAAGCGAGTGCTGGAGCTGCCGCTAGTCAACCGCGAGGTCTTCGACCTCATCGACCTTACGCCTGGCGCGCAGCGCATGCGCAACAGCAACCGCGCCGGCGGCGGGGACGTCACCATCGCGGGCGGCCGCACGAGATCTGCGGGCGTCTTCATTGACGGAGTGGTGAACAGCCGGACTGGCATCGGAGCGACCATCACCGAGCTCAGCCCGCCGGTTGACGCCATATCCGAAGTTCGAGTCGAAGCAAACGCCCCAACCGCGGAGTACGGGCGCTCGGCCGCCGGTTTCATGAACGCCACCACAAAGGCCGGGACGAACGAGTTCCACGGTTCCGGTTACTGGTTCCTGCGCAACGATGCCCTCAACGCCAGGGGGTGGGACGCCCGGAACAAGACGAAGCTCCGCAGGAACGTGCCCGGAGCGACGATTGGCGGCCCGATCGTGAAGAACAAGACCTTTTTCTTCTATAACTACGACATCACAATCCAGAACCTGGAGAATCTCCGCGTGCGGAGCGTCGGTCTGCCGGCGTGGAGGACGGGCGACCTCTCGACCATGCTGCAGTCGAACGGCAGGCTGCGGCTGGTCTACGATCCGCTCACCGCGAACGGCCGGGGAGGTGAGAGGCAGTTTGAGAACAACGTCATCCCCGCGTCTCGGCTGGATCCGGTCGCCCAAGCGGTCCTGTCGTACTTGCCGAACGCCAATCGCACGCAGGTCGACATCTCGAACGAGGGCAATTGGGTGAGTAACCTGCCCCGTGAGCTGAGGCGGACCAGCCACACCATGCGGTTTGACCACGAGTTCCGGCCGAGCGACAAGCTGACGTTCCGGTACAACCTGTTCATGCCGGTCAATGACGATACGCAGCCGTCACCAGACTACGGCGTGGCCGACCCCAATTCCCAGCGTCTGCCGCAGCGGCAGCAGAACATCCTGCTGTCGTACACCAAGCTGTTCTCGCCAACCTTCTTCATGACGGCGACCGGCGGATTCTTCCGCTACCGAAACCATATCCAAGGCCACAACCTCGACGAGGACCTGGCCTCGCAGATAGGCCTGTCGGGGGTAGGCCCGGATGCGTTCCCGCGGTTCAACATCGGCGGCAATCCCGGATTCACGAGCATTGGCCAGGCAGGCGCTCAACAGCGCCTGTTCGCTTTCACCAACTTCGAGTACACGGCGCACTTCACCAAGGTCAGCGGTTCGCAGACCTTCAAGTTCGGGGTTGACTACCGCAAGTACCAAGGCAGCGAGCTGGGCAGACAATCGGCCTCCGGCGTTCTCGACTTCGCCAACACCGACACACGAGGCCTGACGCCCGAGGGCGACGTTATCACGGGGACTGGTGCGGACTTGGCATCTTTCCTGCTCGGGCAGCCGGACCGCGCTCGGGTGCAGGCCAACCCGTCATTCGGCCGCAGGTCAGCATACACCGCAGCATTCTTCCAGGACGACTGGCGCGTCAACGGCCAGCTCACGCTCAATCTGGGGTTGCGGTACGAGTATGAGGGGCCGTTCTACGAGGTGGCCGACCGCGTAACCGGATGGGACCCCGGCCTACCGCTGCCGGCCGCAGGCACCAACGGCATCCGTCCCGGCCAGACTGGGGCTTTCTTCTTCGCCGGTCGAGACGGATTCCCGAGGAATCCCATCCGCGCGGACCGCAATAACTTCGGGCCACGATTCGGCTTTGCCATCAAGCCCGGGGGCAGCAGCGACACAGTCGTCCGCGGCGGTTTCGCCGTGATGTACGGTGGCAACTACGACGGGAACGTCCTGCAGACCGGCAGTCAGGGGTTTGGGGGGGCAGGCAACCTCACCGGCGGTCGCGTACCGCTGCTCCGCGACGGGATGCCCCCGACCTTCCTTCAGATCCCGGGGGACTCCGACCTAAATCACAACTTCGGTACGCGCGGAACGAGGTTCGTCCAAGGGCGCGTCGACTTCGTGGACATCAACCATCGCACGCCGTACGCGTTCGACTGGAATCTGACCTTCCAACACCAAGCTGGAGAGCAGCTCTTCGAGGTCCGCTACTACGCGAAGTTTGCCAAGAAGGTCAACCTGCGCCGCATGAACGTAAACCAGATCCACCCGCAGAACCTGCCAAGGGTCGGCCTGAACGAGTTCGGATCCCAGACACAGCGGCTGCTCAAGCCGTTCACGCAATACGGAGGCACGGGACAGATCCGGATGAACAATCCCAACTTCTTCAAGTCCGACTACCAAGGGATCACGTTCAAGACGGAGCGCCGCTTCAACCGGGGCGTAGGCTACATCTTCCTGTACACGTTCTCCCGGTGGTACGACAACGCTCCCTTCGTAGGGGAGAATGGCGCCACGCTCGGCGACCACGACTGGTTCCAGAACGTCTACGACTTCGCGTCTGAGTGGTCACTGTCCGGGAATCACGCACCCCACCGAATCGTCTTCAGCCCCGTGTACGAGCTTCCGTTCGGCCGGGGCAAGCGCTTTGCCCTTCGTGGCCCGCTGGACGCGGTGCTGGGCGGCTGGCAAGTCTCCGGAATCTACACGTTCCAGAGCGGGTCACCGTTCGGCGTCACCGTCCTTAACGGTGCGCGTGATGTCAAGGGGGACAACGCAGCGGACGCCACCCTGTACGCCAATCTTGTCGGCAATCCGGACCATCCGAGCCGCGGAGAACCGGCGACTGGAGGCCGGCGCGGCGTCCTCTGGACCAACGAGGACGGATTCGAAGTCCCGGCGCGGTTCACGCTCGGCAACGCCGGCCGCAAAGTGCCCGGCACGCTCGGGCCAGGAACGCCGCATATATTCAACATCGCCCTGTCGAAGAACACCCAGATCACCGAGAGCCTACGAATGCAATTCCGCTTTGAGACCTTCAACAGTTTCAACACGCCGGAGCTCAACAACCCCAGGGACCAAGTCGGCCAGTCCGGGTTCGGGGTAGTGAACGCAGGAAACTCCCATCGGGAGATGCAGCTAGGGATCAAGCTCTACTTCTGATCCGAGCTGGGCGGTCGGGCGGGGTACGCAATCGCGTGCCCCGCTATGCCAGCCAGTCCTTGATGACCGTTCCGTGGACGTCTGTAAGTCGGAAGTCCCGCCCGCTGTAGCGATAGGTGAGCTTGGTGTGGTCTAGGCCGAGCAGGTGCAGCGCCGTTGCGTGCAGGTCGTGGGGCGTCACCGGATTCACAACCGCCTTGTACCCGAAGTCGTCGGTCGCACCGTAGGCCTGGCCGCCCCGAATGCCGCCGCCGGCCAAGAGGATCGAGTACCCGGGAGGATTGTGGTCCCGCCCGCGGCCGACCTTTTCGGTCCCAGAGTTCTGGATCATCGGCGTCCGGCCGAATTCGCTGCCCACGATCACAAGCGTCTCGTCCAGCATCCCCCTCAACTTCAGGTCCTCGAGCAAGGCTGCGATCGGCCCGTCCGAGCGGTCGGCATGGTCCTTCTGGGTCATGATGTCGTCGTGGCTGTCCCACGGCTGGCCGTCGCCGTAGTACACCTGAACGACCCTCACGCCAGCCTCGGCGAGCCGCAGCGCCATCAGGCAGCCCCGACCGAACTCTCCGTCGCCGTACCGGGCCCGAACATGTCGCGGCTCGTTGGCCAGATCGAAGATGCCAGGTGCCTCCGCCTGCATCCGGAACGCGGACTCCATGGCCTGGATGTTGGCCTCCAGCTTCGGGTCGAAGCCGACGCGGCCCAGGAATGACGAGTCGAGCCGATCCAGCAGGTCGAGCTGGCGGCTTTGTTGCTCCGGCGTGTAGCTACTATTGGCGATGTTGCGGATGACCTGGTCCGCCGTTTCGGCGTTGTTCCGCAACAGGGCGCCGTGGAACTTGGTCGGCAGGAAAGACGACGACCAATTCCGGGCCGCGCCCACCGGTGTGCCAGGGCACAGGACGACAAAGCCGGGCAGGTTGCCGTTCTCCGATCCAAGGCCGTATACGACCCAAGAACCGAACGATGGCCTGGAGCCCCCGCGCAGAGCGTGGCCCGTGTTCATCATCAGCATCGAGGGCAGGTGGTTGACGCTCTCTGACCACATTGAGCGGACCACGAGAATGTCGTCGATCCGCGAGCCCACGCGCGGGAAGATCTCGCTGACCTCAAGGCCGCTCTCCCCGTGAGGGCGGAACTCGAACGGCGACTTCATGAGCCCGCCGGAGGCCCGGTCCGTCTTGACCTTCGGACCGGGCATTGGCTGGCCGTCGAATCTTGCCAGCGCTGGTTTGTGGTCGAAGGTGTCCACGTGGGACAACCCGCCGTTGAGATACAGGAATATGACACGCTTGGCCCTTGCCGGGAAGTGGGCTCTTGCTCCGGCCGCGGCCCGCAGTCCTTCCGCCAAGCCGACCGTGCCGAATCCAGCGCCCAGCATCTTGAGGGTTTCTCTGCGGGAAAGTGGCATGGGCTTCACCTCACAGTCAGGAACTCGCTGGACGCCAGCAGCACTTGGCAGTATCGCTCCCAAGTCTCATTCGCCAGATAGGTGTGCGCAACCTCCAGCTCGGCGCGCTCTGGTGGCCGACTGAAGAGCAGTTCGTAGGCACGCCGAACGCGCCCCTCAATGCTTGGTCCGACATCGTACTCGAGCCTTGCCGCCAGATCTCCTGAGCGTTCGATGAAGAATGGATTGTTGAGATAGTAGAGCCGCTGCAGCGGGCCGACTGTCGCGTCGCGCTCAGGGGAGTGGGTCTTCGAGTCCGGGAAGTCGAACAGCGCCAGCCCGGGGTCGGGGTTGGTGCGGTCCACGGTTGCGTACAACGTCCTGCGCGCATGTCCCGGACCAAGCTCCTGCGGGGGCCCCCCAATCGCCAAGTCCAGCGCTCCAGACACGGAAAGAAGTGAGTCGCGAAGCGTCTCTGCGTCCAGCCTTTCGAGTGGATTGAAGCGCCAGTACAGCCTGTTGCCGGGATCCGCTTCATAGTTCGTCGCGATTACCGAGGAACTGCGCCTATAGGCCTCCGACAACAGGATTTCCCTGTCGAGGGCCTTGACCGACCAACCTCGGCCCACGAACTCGCCCGCGAGCCAATCCAGCAGTTCCGGATGGCTGGGCCGCTCTCCTAGCTGCCCGAAATTGCTCGGCGTGGCGACGATGCCGCGGCCGAAGCGCCATTGCCACAGGCGGTTGACGAACACTCGAGCGGTCAGCGGGTTCTGCGGAGATGCGATGGCCCGCGCCAGTTCCAGCCGACCGCT
>JAJDWM010000264.1 GCA_022825595.1 Bryobacterales bacterium
CGCGGTCGGCGTTTCTCGCGAAGGCGGCGGTCTCCGGCGGGGAGCCGCAACTGAGTCGCAACCTCGGGCCGAGCCGACGTTTGTAAGTAGTCGCTCCAGACCGCTACAGGCCTCGCAAGTGCCGCCTTCGACAACCGAACAACGGGGGCGGCCGCGAGGCCAACCAGTAGCGGCAGTTGGGCGCGGATCGTCAGCTCGGCCCGTGACAGTGACCAATGCGGGGCGGGGTGCAAAGGCGCGCGAGACGGTTCTCGAGTACCATGCCTGGGCCGAAGCCCCGGATGCCTAGGGCAGCCGGGTCGCGGCCCAACGCTGCTCGTGGAGCCAGGCCGACGAGTTCAGCGTGCAAGTAAGCGGCCCCCAGAGAAGCGGCGCGTTCCCGGACGGTGTCAATGACGGTCTTGATCGGGGTAACGAAGGGCTTGGTGATGTTCATGGACACCTGAACCTCGTCGGCCGACTCCAAGTACAGCCCCAGCGCCTTCACTCCGGGCAGGCCGCCCCCGCGCTCCCGCACTTGGGCGGCGACGGTCTTCGCCACCGACACGCTGCAGCCTCCCAAGACGACGTTGAGCGCGACCATGAGGTCACGGACACCGACGAACGAGGCTCCGGCCGATTTGTGGAGCGAAGGGCCCCCAATGTCCGGCAGCATCTTCCCTTCCCCGACCAGGTGGGAAAGCCGCTCAAAGCCAAACCTGCGCACGGCCTCAAGCCGTTTCCGGCTCGGTTGCCGGGCGGCTTGACCGTACAGGTACACGGGCACGGAGAACCGCTCCCAGATCAACTGCCCCAAGGCGTGGGCCTGGCCGACGCAAGCAGTCGGCGCAGCGCCGTCCAGGGGCACGATCGGCACGACGTCAAGAGCCCCGACCCTAGGATGGGCGCCAGCATGCTCGCGCAGGTCGATGCCGCGGACCGCGACTCCAGCCAACGCCAAGACAGCGCGCCGGATCTCGGCCAGACCGCCCGCCATCGTCAGCACGGATCGGTTGTGATCCGGGTCGCTGTGCGTGTCAAGGAGGGCTACACCCGCATCGGTGACTGCCCGTTGTAGGAGTTCCAGGGCTGCGGGCTCTCGACCAACCGAGACGTTCGGGACACACTCCGCCAACCCAGCCATGAGCCCAGCAGCCTCATTATCGGGGCTGGCCCGGCACACGCCCCAAGGATCTCGGGGAAGTGAGGGAAGTGACGGCCCTACGGGAAACGCCGGTGCCGGTTTCGCGCCGCCTCTGCTCGGATACACTCAAGGTGAAATGGCTGAGGTGTCGCGCGAAGCAGTTCCCAAGTGGCTTGCGGCGCTGACCGGGGCTTCCCTGCTCGCGGCGATGTACCTCATCTTCCTTTGGGTCCCGATGGAGGCCACGATGGGACCCGTCCAGCGTATTTTCTACCTGCACGTGCCCTCGGCGGCAGTGGCGTTTGCGGCCTTCTTCATCGGAGGAGGGGCGGCGATCGGTTTCTTGGCAAAGCGGGAGCACCAGCTGGACGACCTCTCCGTCGCCTGCAACGAGGTCGGGCTGCTGTTCGCCTGCGTCAACCTGGTGACAGGCTGCCTCTGGGCTAAGCCGATCTGGGGCGTGTACTGGGCTTGGGACGCCAGGCTGACGTCCATGCTCCTGCTGGCGCTGATCTATATGGCCTACCTGATCCTGCGCCAGTCGATCGAAGAGCCAAGCCAGCGGGCTGCGGTGTGCGCGGTCGTCTCAATCTTCGGCATGGTAGACGTGCCGATCGTCTACATGGCCAACCGCTGGTGGCGGACGCAGCATCCAGCCCCGGTACTCGGGGGAGAGGGCTCGCTGGACCCGCGCATGACCTTCGTGCTGTTCTTCACGATAGCTTCGCTCGGCCTGCTGTTCTGGTGCTTGGTGCGGCAGCGACGCCGCCTCGAAGCCCTGCGCCGCGCCGCGCACGCCGTCAGGCGGGAAGTGCAGGCTTTGGCGTGAGTCCGGGGTAACCGGAGGAAGGAATCGAACTGGTGGAACCAAACTTCAAATGGCTCTGGGCGGCCTTCAGCGTGGCGTGGGCCATGCATGTTGGATACGTGACGTTCCTCTCAGGCCGCACCCGCGAGCTGGAGCGACAGGTTCGCGACCTGCGGGCGCAGCTCGAGCAAACCGCGGGAACGGCAGGCAATTCCGGCGACTGACCTGTAGCGTCGGCTGCGCCGCCGGCAGGCGATCAGACCGAGTCAGGCACGACCCAGGGCTCTCGGTAGTCCCTCGTCAGCAGCGTGTCCGCACCGGCATTCCCCACGAACCGCTCCCGTTCCGCATCGAACAACAGCTTGTCGCCGGTCCGGAACGAAATGTTGGCCAAGTGGCAGAGGGCCGCCGACAGGTGGCCTTCGAGCACGTCACAGTTGAGGTCGCTCACCCTCCGGCTCATCACGGCCTTGCGGAAGTTCTCGAAGTGCAGGGCCGTAGTGTCATCTCCCGTGGCCTTCATGGACGGCCCGGGCAAGCGCTTTTCTCCCAGATAGGTCTGATACCCGGAGTTCGACATGGTCAGGATTCCGTCGCTGCCGAAGAATAGGACGCCGATCGTGTGCCGGCCGCCCCCGGAGTCCTCCAGCAAGCGGCACTCGCCACCCGTGACCAAGCCCCGAACCTCGAATTGCAGCATGCGGTCACCGTAGTCGAAGACCGCGTGCTGCGTATTGGGCGTCTCCTGGTCGTCGTCGTAGACGAAGTGGCCGCCCGCGGAATGGGCGTGCCGAGGAAGGTGGTCCAAGCCCAGGCCCCAGCGCGCGACGTCCATCTCGTGGACGCCCTGGTTTCCGATGTCCCCGTTGCCGAATGCCCAATGCCAGTGCCAGTTGTAGTGGAACCGGTTCTGCTTGAACTCATGCGGCTGGGCCGGCCCCAGCCATATGTCGTAGTCGACCCCTGGGGGCACTGGACTGGCCGTCGTGGATCCGATCGACTTGCGCCGCTTGAAGCAAAGCCCCTTGGCCATGTAGACCTCACCGATCACACCCTCCCGTAGGCTCCGTACGGCCTCGATCTTGAAAGGCGTCGAGCGCGACTGCTGGCCGATCTGGACGATTCGCTTGTACTTGCGGGCTGCCTCGACCATCTTGCGGCCCTCCCAGATGTTGTGGCTCGCGGGCTTCTCGCAATACACGTCCTTGCCCGCCTGGACGGCCCAAATGGCCGAGAGCGCGTGCCAGTGGTTCGTGGTGGCGATCGTGACCACATCGATGTCCTTGTCGCCCAGCATGTCCCGAAGATCCCGGTACTCCTTGGGCCGGTCGGACTGGTACTCGGTCGCAAGGGTCGCAGCTTTCTCGGCAACCGCCTGGTCGATATCGACCACGGCCCCGACACTCATGCCCGGATTCTGCGCAACGGCCCTAATGTGCGACTTCCCCCTGCCGTTTACGCCTATCACTGCGGCCTGGAGGCGATCGTTTGCGCCTACCACGCGGGAATACTGCGCCGCAGTGAGGGTTGCGACGGTTGAACCCGTCGCGGAGAGGAATGTGCGTCGATCCATCGTTGGCGTCCTAGAACTGCCTCGATTGTAGGGCACGGCGGCCGGCTCCTGTGCCGGGCGATCCAAGGCCCGGGCGGGCATCCTCTTGCGTGGCCCGATACCAAGTCCGCGCTTCAGCCCAGCGGAACTTCGTAGTACTCGAGGGCCCACTCACGCATGAACCGCACCCGACGGGCCGCGATGCGATAGAGCATAAACTCCGGATTGTCTATCGTTCCAAGAAAAGATCGAAGCAGCGGGTTAGCGTCCCAGATCCGAAGGCGGGCGGCCCGGTCCAGCACCAGTTCGGCAGTGCCCTCAATGCGCACCTGATCGTGTCCGTCGTCTAGATAGCACAACTCGACATTGGGATTGGCCGCGAGCTCGGCGGTCTTGTGCGAACTGCGCAACGAGGCGACGTAGACCGTGAAGCCGTCGGTCTCGACCGGAGAGACCGGGCGGAGCCTCGGGCGGTCCCGGTCCACGCTGGCGAGCATCGGAAAGGGCGCTCGCGCCATCGTGGCTCGGGCCAGTTCCGGGAGGTTATCAGTGTCAACTGGAGCAGGCTTGGGCCGCATGCGGGTAGTCTAATCGGCGGCGTCTCGAGACGCGCCGCAGCGGTTCGACGCACCCGATTGGATCGCCAGCAAGCGGACAGGGCGGCGGTCCGAATCGACAACTCCGGAACATGCGCGGCAGCGCGGGGCCGCCACACCTCGACAGCAGTTGCAGCATTCGAATGGCAAGGTCTATGAGGGCGGACGCCCTGGGCGGCGCGAGGGTTCCCAGTACAATGGTTCGCTCGCATGGGATTGCTGGGCATTCTGCTGGCGCTGGGCGTCGCCTTTGCCTTTTCCTCTTCGCGCAAGTCGGTGCGCCCCGCCGTCATCGCTTGGGGCGTTGGCCTTCAAGCCCTGCTGGCGGCGCTCGTCCTTCGGACGCCCTTCGGAACGGTGTTCGAAGCGATCGGCGGGGGTTTCAATCACTTCATCCTGCTGTCGGAGGCGGGCACAGGCTTGGTCTTTGGCGATCTGGGCCGTTCAGAGAACGGAGTCGTGTTCGCGTTCCAGATCCTGCCCATCATCATCCTCGTCTCATGCATCTCGGCAATCCTGTACCACATCGGCGTGATGCCAAAGCTCGTGGCCGGACTCGCGTTCGTTATGCAGCGCGGCATGCGCGCCAGCGGCGCTGAGTCGCTTAACGTGGCGGCAAACCTGTTCCTAGGCCAAGCAGAAGCGCCCCTGACGATCCGCCCCTACCTGAACAATCTGACGCGCTCGGAACTGATGACTGTCATGACAAGCGGAATGGCCACGGTCTCCGGGGCCATGCTGGTGGCCTATGTGCAAATCGGTGCCGCTAGGGCCGAGCACCTTCTGGCGGCCGTCGCGATGACCGCGCCGGCCTGCGTGATGCTCGCCAAGATCTTCGAGCCCGAGACCGGGCGGCCCGAGACCATGGGCCGGATCCCAAAGCAAGAGGCCAGCCAGGACGGCAACGTCGTGGACGCGGCCGCGCGCGGCACGTCGGAGGGCTTGAATGTCGCGCTGCAGGTTGGAGCCATGGTCTTGGTGTTCGTAGCACTGGTGGGAGTCGTTAACGGTGCGATGGCCGGGATCAAGGGAGTGCTCGGGGTCTCCTGGCTCCCTGCCAGCCTTCAGGACGTGCTTGGGCCACTGTTCGCCCCGGTTGCTTTCGCCCTGGGCGTCGAGTGGGCCGATGCCCCCGTGGTGGGGAATCTGCTCGGCACCCGCATGGTCCTCAACGAACTGGTCAGCTTTGCGGAGTTGAGCCAGCTCCGGGACACGCTGGAGCCCAGATCCGCGCTTGTTGCGAGCTATGCGCTCTGCGGCTTCGCGAACATCGGGTCGGTGGGAATCCTTATCGGAGCGCTGGGGGCAATGGTCCCGGCGCGGCGAGCTGAGATGGCGGCGCTCGGGCTGCGCGCCATGCTGGCCGCCACCCTCTCAAACTTCATGACGGCCGCCATTGCCGGCTTGATCGCGTTCACGCCTATCCTTGACCATTGAATCCTGACATGCCAATCGACGCACAGATCTTCCTCCAGCTCCTCGTGAGCTTCCTCCTGGGCTCCATCCCGTTCGCGATCATCGCGATGTGGGGATCGGACATTGACCTCCGGTCTATCGGCTCCGGAAATCCTGGCTTCAACAATGTCCTGCGGGTCAGCAAGCCTCGTTCCTTGATCTCGCTCTTCGGAGACGTCGGCAAGGGATATCTGCCGGTGTGGCTCTTCTACACCTCCGGTGTGCCGCTCAACATCGCGTGGCTATACGGGATGGGAGCGGTCTTCGGTCATTGCTACTCACCCTTCCTGCGATTCCGGGGCGGCAAGGGGATCGCCACATCCGCTGGCGCAATGCTGGCGATCTACCCGTCGCTGGCAGTGTGGGCGCTCTTGTTCTTCGTAGTGGTCCGCGTGCTCGCCTCGAAGTTCAAGATCAACGAGGGCGGCGCGTGGTCGTCTATGCTCTCGTGGGTCTTCTTCACGATCTTCATCCACCTTCAGCTGGGAATGCCGCACTCCAAGTACGCCCTCCTCATGACCGTCTTCCTCATCTGGCAGCACAAGTCAAACATCGGCAGAATCTTGGGCCGCTGAGCCTGATGGCCAACGGCCCTACAGGGGCGCTCCGACCCAACCGCGTCTCGATTCAATTGGCCATCGCTCAACTGACGCCGCGCCTACATTGCTGAGCGGCGGGCACGCTTGGATCGAGCAGCCCAGGCAGACGCGGGGCCGATCTCCATAAAGCCCTGTTCTCGGCGTGCAAGGCGCATGCACAGATCTCCTGTCATGAGCGCGACAGCCATCTCCTGTCCGCGTTTCTGCACATAGACACTGGATTGCCCAGGCATTGCCGTTCCTCATTGTTCTGAGCGCCTGAGCCCTGCACACGCGTGGGGCCCCGCCAGCCCCAGTGTCGCAATCCGCGTGAACAGCCCATGCCGTGTCGAATTCCCGCCGCCAGAGGCCCTGTCTGCCCCAATCGTCTCCGTATGCAGGCCCTGCCGCCGGCTCTCCGGGCCCTTCGCGGAAGAGAACAGCGACTGCCGGCTCCGGCAAC
>JAJDWM010000561.1 GCA_022825595.1 Bryobacterales bacterium
TTGGCCCTGAGCGTCCGACCGACTCCGTTCCTAGTATAGCCCCACACGTCTGTCTGCCAACACTTGGCGAAAGTGGCGGGCTAAGGGGCTTGCCTGTCGTCCATGGCCGACAGAATAATAAGCTGGTACGTCGCAAATCGCTCGCGGCGTCGCTGCAACAACCTATCACAGAAGTGGTTTCTCCGCGACGCCCGGATCCGTGTTGATCGAGTCGGCTCCGTGGCTGAAAGACGAGTCTGCTGCCGCTGCCTCGCTGCAAGGCCACCGCCTTGTAGATATCGCGCTCTAGTCGCGACTCCCCCCGAATCCGTAGATGTTCCCGAGTTCTGGCTGGGGCTTGGACGCCTGCCAGTTGGCGCGCTGGGATTCGCCCTCACCGCTGTGTTTTATATTCGCTGGACTGACCAGTGGTTTCGGCAGCATGCGAATCAGGAGTTCAGGCTTCAACAGCTCGCTCTCGATGTCGATCGAGCCGGGTACGCCACAGAGATGCTCATGGAGTGGCAAGAGGACAAGGCCGGCGAGATGCCCGCGGTAATGGTGGATCGATTGACGGCCGGGCTGTTCACCGATCAGACCACGCCTCCACGTGTGCGGCATCCGTCGGAAGACGCAACAGCCGCGATACTGAAGGCAGCATCGAGAGTTCAGATCGACCTTCCTGGACTCGGCGAGGTGACTCTAACGGGACGCCAAGTTCGCGGCTTACACAAAAAGCTGGGAAGGCAGGGGGAGGAATAGCAGGCCAGGCAGAAGCTCCCGTTCACCCTCCCCGACTCGGGCAGAGGGTCGCCGAGCTAACACTGGCACGACAGACAGTCAAACACGCGAACGCTCGGAACTTTGACTCGTCAACCCGGACGTGTCAATCGGCTGTACATATCGGGGGCAGGATCACCGCACGAGGCCAGTGCTGACGTTGGCTTGATCGTGCACAGTGACGTTAAGCTAGCGACAGTGCGGCGATTCGGAGGAAGAGCACGATTAAGGTTGAGTACGGCGAACAGCAGTTGATCGATGTCCTCGCGGACGACGAGAAGATCGGCGATCTGTGGCTCTACGAGGGAACGGGCTGGACCGAAGGGGCTGGATGGCCTCCCGAAGGCCACCACCTAGCTTGTCGAGCTAGGAGTCGGCAGCAACGGGGTCGCCGACACCGCAGCTGCCAGCCTGCACCTTGATAAACTGCGCGAGCGCATAGATTAGGGGATCCAGTCGATCGCGGCCCAAGGGTCATAGGCGGTGGCCCTGCTGAAGGCGGCCGTATGAACGTCCACGAAGTGGCGGTTGGGCCCGCGGCCGTCAAGTGCGCCGACCGGTGCCGCGAGATGGCAGGCGTAGACTGGTCAGCGTGGGCCAAGGAGAATCGCTTCCCCGGGGGATACCGACCCGAGATTAGTGCGAGGGCGAAGCCCTTGCCTACGCGGCGAAAGCCGTCACATCTGCGAGGTGCTGACCACCCACACGGGAAGGGATGCGCACACTCCCTGATCCCGGAAGCACTCAAGCCGGTCCTACTTGGAGAAAACGCCGCCAGCGTCTTCCTCGTGTCTTAACATTCCGCTCAATCAGGCTTCGTGCGTTCACCCATCCGACGTTTGCGCTCCACCAAGGCCTGCAGCTGCATGCGTTCGATCGGTTGAAGCCCACCCCCACGCGCACGCGATTTCAGAATCTTGAGTTGCTCCTCTTCCCACCGCGCAAGCTCCGGGTAGGGCGGATGCTCTTCCAGCTTAAAGACTGCCTCATCGGCCATGGGTTGAGACTAGCAGAGTGAACCCGAGGTCGGCTGCGAGCCGGTGCTGCGCCAAGGCCCAGAACAGACCCTCGGAAAACTGCCTCAGATACGCCTCGAAGGTGGCCCCCCGTACCCGATTAGGCGTCACGGTCTGATCCGTGTACCCTTGCCGCCGTGGACTGATGGCTCGGCGCACCATTGCCTCCGCAACAATGCCAGGTTCTCCTCTAGGCTAGGGTCGAGTCGCAGCACGCTCGTGATTCCGAACAGCAGATTGCGGTCAAGGTCCATGCGGTTCTGGTCGCGATAGGCCTCGTTCGCGGGCAGCAGCGGCTTGTCCTTGAACTCCTCGAAGATCCTGCGGCAGTGAGCCACCTGATCCTCCGTCAAGGCGCGCGGATCGAGGACACGAAGCGATGGAAGCTTGGTGATGGTGAGCCGTGACCTGCCTGCCTGCTGTCTGGTTCCTCGCCACCAGAACAGGATCAGGCCCAATGTGGTATTAGCCCAGAGTAGGAGGGGAATCTCATACTGCGGCTCGTGCGGAATCAAGTTCGGCCACGCAGTTCCGCCGAGGCACTTCTCCGGCGTGAGACACATCGCAAGGCTCTGCGAGTTCAATCGAAAATCCAGGTTTGCATGAAGGCTAGAGGCTGCGGTATTCCAGCGTTCGGCCGCCCGCGCTTCGTCGTTCGGCCGGGGGTCCCCGCACGAGTCAGGCAGCACCACGAATCTGCGTTCCCGGTTGGCGGAATGGGCCCAGAGCATTGGCCAGGTGGGCACTTCCCCGGGGCGGATGGCCCGCACCACGAAAGGGCCTTGAGGTGGTCCTGTCTTCTGTCGATCCGTAGGGCCGCCGTTGATGTCTCTGTGAACTAGGCCTCGAGTTGCCACCGTGCCGAGTTTCACGACGCGAAGCGTGACCGCTTGCGTCTTCCGCGGCAAGTGGAGGTTCCCCGTCTCCAGGTCATGGGCCGCGCGGATCAAACTCGTCGACCGGACGCCTGCCGCCCCTCCGTCCAGAATGTCCCCTCGCACACCGCCGGATGAGTCCTTCGCGTTGACGGCAGCCTCCAAGAGAGAGGCAGGCCTCGCCGACAGATTCAAGAACGTCGCGGGGGACTTACAACCGATCCGCTTAGTCGCTACGACGAGGCACTCGGCCATGCCGGTGTCTGCAGAGAAGGCCCGTTCCGTGGATCCGGCAGCCGCGATGGAGATCACATGAATGTCTCCGTAGTGCTTCCTCAGGGCCTCCTTGGCCCGCTTCCACGACCTTCCCCGGGCGAACGCGAACGGAACAACCAGGGCCAGCACACCGCCGTCCCGCAGCTTGCAGTGCCCCAAATCCATGAAGTTCGACGCGAGCCCGGCGTGGCCGCTGCCGAATGTGCCCGTTCGCCTCCTGAGCTCCCGCCCCATGGCCAACTGCTCGTGGTGCGACGTATTGAAGCCGGCGAATGACGGTACCGGAATCGAGGCATGACCAGCTTCGTGGTTGGTCGGCCTTGTGAACGGGGGGTTCATGATGACCAGATCGCAGGACCTGTCCGGGATCTTGACGGAGAGGTAGCTTTGTTTGTCTGAATCCATGCCGCCGAGAGCTTCGCTCGTGGCGAACAAAGAGCCGGACTTCTTGGAACCGAGAAGGCTGAGTGCACCGATGTTCGTCACGCCATCGCGGATGCCGTACCGCAGGGTGTGCACGTTCGACTGCCCGTAGGCGAGGGACGGATGGGCGCTGGAGAGCATCGAGCACGTGAGATGGGTTGCGGCTGGCATGATGTCCAGCCCAGTCAAGACGCGTTCCATTAGGCCCCGGTGTAGGTCCTTGTCATCACCGCCGGCCCGGCGGTAGCGCCGGTAGACTGCCCGCTGCGCAGCGGACAGCAGCGCCCCAGTGCCGCACGCGAAGTCCGCAAT
>JAJDWM010000122.1 GCA_022825595.1 Bryobacterales bacterium
CTGGCCCGCGGAGACGTGCTGCAGATCGTCGTCTTCTGCTTCCTGTTCGGCATCGCCTGCCTGTCCGTCGGCCGGAGGGCTCGGCCGATTGTCGACTTCGCGGACTCGCTGGCAACAGTCGCGTTCCGCTACACGGACTACGTGATGCGCATCGCGCCTGCGGCCGTGTTCGCGGCCTCGGCCAGCCTCGTGGCCGGAAAGGGCGAAGGGCTGCTTGAGGGGCTGGCGGCCTTCACGGTCACGGCCTGGGTGGTCCACTCGGCATTCCTAGCCGTCGTCCTCGGCGGCAGCCTGGCACTTTCCGGCATATCGCTGGGAGACTTCGCTCGCTGCGCACGGGCCCCGCTTGTGATCGGCTTTGCAACTACGTCGAGCGCGGCGGCGCTTCCGCAGACGCTGGAGAATCTTGAGCGCTTCGGCGTGCCGCGAAGGATCGTGGGAGTGGTGGCCCCCTTGAGTCTGAGCCTGAATCTGAACGGAAGCACCATCCATTTGGCGATGGCTACACTCTTCATTGCCCAAGCCGCAGGGCGAGACCTGAGCCTGTCGCAACAGGCGGTGATCCTGCTGACGCTCAAGCTGACGAGCAAGGGAGTCGCAGGTGTGCCGCGGGCGAACTTCGTGATCCTAGCGGCCGTGTTCCAAAGCCACGGACTTCCGGCGGAGGGCCTCGCCGTGCTTCTGGGGATCGACGCCCTGATCGACCCGGTCCGCACGAGCGTCAATGTGGCGAGCCACTGCGTTGCGCCTGCGGTCATTGCCCGCTGGGAGGGAGCGCCGAAGTCCGGGGAGAGCCGCGCCTAGGGCCTCATCCACTGCTGGCGGCGCGGCCATTTCGGGCCGTCCTCAAAGAAGCGAACGCCCGAGCCGATGCGGTCGTAGTCGCCGAGTTCCTCGCGTGCCCGGTTTGCGAGCGCGGAGAGTCTCTCGACGACCTCAGGATGCTGAGCGGCCACGTTCGCGGTCTCCCCGATGTCGGCCTCGAGGTTGTACAGGGACAGCTCCGTAACCGGCTCGAGCAGCTCCCCGAGGAATGCCCCGGACTTGGACAGGAGCCACTCAGAGTCGTCGCGTCCGGGCCTCGGGAACACCAGCTTCCACGGTCCGCTACGGACAGCGTCGAGATGGGTCTCTCGGTAGTAGTAGAACGCTTCGTGGGGGCTCTTGGCTTCTGCCTCGCCGCGCATCAGCGGACCAATATCGCGACCGTCCAGTACGCGGTCGGCGGGCAACTCCGCGCCCGCCATCCCGATGAACGTGGGCAGTAGATCCATGTTAGTGGCGATCTCGGCGCACACCGTTCCGGCCGGGATGCTCCCCGGTCCCCACATCACGGTCGGAACCCGGATCCCGCCCTCCCACGTGGTGCCCTTGGCCCCGCGCAGCGGCCCGGACGAGCCGGCGTGCTCCTCAATCGCCGCTGTGTACTGCGGCAGGGAATGGTTGCTCCAAGGGCCATTGTCGGAGGTATAGACGACTATTGTGTCCTGGTCCAGCCCCAGCTCGACGAGCAGATCGACGATCTCACCCGTAGTGGCGTCGAGCTCCTCGATCACGTCCCCGTATAGCCCGCGCTCGGAGCGGCCCTTGAACGGCTCGGTAACGCCCAGAACGACGTGCGCCATCGTGTGGGCGATGTAGAGGAAGAAGGGGTTGTCACGATTCTGGCGGATGAAGGCGAGTGCCTCGTCGGTGTAGCGACGGGTGAGGTCGTCCACGCCCGCAGACTCCTGGATGCGCTCCTCGTTGCGATACACCCAGTGCACTTCACCGCTGTCGTTGGCCCCCACGACCCCGAACCAGTAGTCGAAGCCCCGCCGGACCGGATTCAGCTCGGGCCTGAAGCCCTGGCGCCGTTTGGTAATGTCCACCTTGCCGATCATTCCAGTGGCGTAGCCAGCCTCTTGAAGTACCCGCGGCAGCAGGATTTCCCGCTCGTGCACATACGGAAAGATGTTCTTCTCGTTCCCGTACTCGGCTACCCGGATCGGGTAGCTCCCCGTGAGCAGGGCTGTGCGGGACGGCCCGCATACAGGCTGCGCATAGAAGTCGGTGAAGCGCATGCCCTCTTGGGCCATCCGGTCGATGCGCGGCGTGCTGAAGTCTGTGGCCCCGAACACACCCAAGTCGCCATAACCCTGATCGTCAGCGAAGACGATGATGAAATTCGGCGGCCTAGCGGGCTCGGGCGTTGGCTCGACACCGCAGGCCGTCAGGGCCAAGGCGGCGAGCGCTATCAGCAAGTGTCCTCGGTGTGTCATCTCAAGCCTCCGTCAGCAGGTCGTTCGATAATCGCAGACCCGTCGGGCCGTCACCGTCCTAGCGCGGCGTGAGTTGGACCGCCGCCGGCGCCGTTGCAAGCAAGCGGCCCAAGCGGTCGAACCGGTCAAGCTCCCAATCGCCCTCAGTCAGAGGAACGCTTGGCGGGTCTAGCGTCGCCTCCGATGTGAAAGACAAACGACTTTGGCCGACCCCCGTCGTCAAGGTCGAAGATCACCGTCCCGGCGGTCCAGCGCAAGGAAAACTCGGTCAATGAGTGCGGCATCAGCTCCAGCGGCGGCAGAAATCCGAACTTAATCTTCAGCACGTCGCCTTCGCGCGAGATAACCGTCGGCTGCGGCGAGTCTTGGGCATACTTGCCAACGTACCGATCCAGCATTTCCGGGGTCATGCTCAGGATGGGCTTGGTCTGGTGTCGGGCAGGCCCGCGCCGTGGCTCCTCGTCCAGCTCCCTGAGCCAGATGTTCCGGTAGAGAACGGGATTGCCGTGGTCTTGAAGGGAGATGGGCAGACGGTCCGGATGGGACTGGTAAGGAAGGTGCTGCAACCACGAGGTCGGCCCCCAGATCTCACTGTTGTCCTGGACCAAGACGCCGTTGTGGAGCACCGTCACGCGGGCCGGCTGCGCTACCGAACCGTCGGGCCGGAAGCGAGGCCTGCGGAAGACAATGTCGTAAGCCTGCCACTCCCCCGCAGGGCGGCTGGCATTCACCAAAGGTGGGTACTGACCGTAGACCGCGGCCGCCTGCCCGTCGGTGTATGTGACGTTCTCGTGCGAGTCGAGCACCTGAATCTCGTACTTGCCCATCAGGAACACGCCGCTGTTCCCCCTGCCCTGACCCGAACCTCTGGCGGGCGTCGGCGCCGCCCACTCAATGTGCAGCTGGATGTCTCCGAAGCCCTCGCGCGTGAAAACGGCCCCGCCGCCCGGGACAGCGGCCAGCGCGCCGTCCCGGACCACCCACTTGGCGTCGCTGCCGTCGGCCGCCCGCCACTTGGACACGTCGCTGCCGTCAAATAGCACTACGGCGTCCGAAGGGGCCGGCGCGGGCAGCGGGATGCTGGAGGTGACCTTCGCGGGGGCGGGCCGTTTCATGTCGTGAATCTTCCACCGCAGTGGCTCTTGGCCAGTCGCGGCCGGAAGGAGGAATGAGGAGCTGGCGATCAAGGCAAGGATTGGTTTGCGGTGCATGGCGTATTCCCGGTACCGTTCGATTCTACCCGCCGGGACAGGGTCGAGAAGCTGGGGACCGACCGCTCACAGGACTTCTGACGGAGAGTCGGATGTGAGTTGAGTGCCTACAGCTTGGCCAAGAGTTTGGTCTGCGACAGCCGCAACGACACCAAGTGCCGATGGCGATGGGGTCAGGAATCGATTGGGCATCACGGTCTCAGCAGCCACTGAGGCGGGCGGAGTGGGCGCGGACGGGCACAGGCCTGAGGACCACTGATCACTCGTAGCGCACGAAGAAGGGTGAGGTCCAAGCGATCTCCGGATCACCGCCGGGGTTCTCAGGGTCGCGCTGGAAGACGCGGACGTAGTAATAGGAGTCGCCAGCAGCGGTGTCTGTCTCCATGAAGCTCAGGTCGGCCCGCCGGCCTTCTGGCCGCGCAGTGTAGACGTACTTCCCGTCCCGGACCAAGTCCACGCGCAGGATTTCGTCGGGAGCGTCGATTTCCATCCGGAATTCCAGAGGATCACCGGCACGGGCACTAAACTCTTCTCCAACCATGTGATCGGCGGCAACCGCCTTCACGATGATCTCGTCGCTGGCCGCAAAGGTCCTTCGGGCGAGCATCGCGTCGAACAAGGCCTCGCGAGTGGGCTCGCGGGCCCACACTGCAGCCCATGAGTTGTGTGTCGAGCCGTGGTCGCTGAACGAGACGAACCCGTACTTGTGGCCCTTGTCCAGAGCGTCTCGGGCGAAGTGGCCGGGATCATCGGTTTGGGTTCCTCCGCGCTTCTCACCTTCGGGAGTCCTCCAAGCCTCGTAGCTGCCGCGGGCCCCCTGGTAGATCTCCAGCAGGCAGTCAATTGGATCAGGCGACCAGTTCCAGTCAGCGATCGGTCCGGCTGCAAATGTGTGCGGCACGATCACAGTTTTTTGCCCGCGTTCCGAGAGTACGTTCTCCTGCATCCACTCCCAGAGCACTGGCGGCAGGTTGTCAGGGGCCTCGCGCCCCTTCTCCCGGTCGATCGGGCGGAGCGGCCCCCCGCGCTTCAGGTATAGGACGTTGCGATGGCCTGCCGGACTCGCCATCGAATGTTCGTAGCTGTAGAGGCCCCAGAACTTGGGATCGTGGGTGTAGACGTCCACAAGCTTCTGGGCGTACCACCACTGGTAGTCCCGCAAGGAGTCCGGCCAGCGTCCACCCAGGATTTCGTTGTGGTCACTGGGCCCGACAAAGGCCAGCTGGGCGGCATCGATCGCGTATCGGTAGGTGTCCTCGATGGAACCATCGACGTCGCTGTGCCCGCGCACGTCAGTGTGGCGATGGCAGTCGCCTAACAGCAACGTGTAAGCCTGCTCGCCAGCCACCATGGTCTCCCGAACTCTCGGACTGAACGACTCCTCAACAGGGGCAACCTCGACAGCCCGCAGGCTCGGCGCGTCGGAGACTACTGGCTCTAGGGAAGCGGTGTAGACGTTGTAGTGGAGGGCATGCATTTGGTCCGTCGGCAGGTTCTCCGGGGAGCGCAGGTCGCTGGAGAAGGCGAGTTGCAGCCCACCGAGGGCGGTCGTCGCCAGCGCGGTCCTCTGGGTGTTGCGGCCCGAGCTGTTCGCCAGCATCACGGGCGTTGTCCAGCCATCGCCGCCAAGTCGGCTCGCATACACGTGGAACATTTCGTGGGGTTTCCTGATGGTCCAGTGCCGAAAGACGATCCACAGGGATCCGCCCCCGTCGAACGCGAGCGCCGGCAGTTCCGCGAACTGGGTCATGCGACCTGTCAACACATCGCTCAGCTCGTGGGACGGCTCGAAGACCTGTCCGTTCGCGACGACACGTATTCCGATCCCCCTGCGCGCGTGAAGGCCCTCGCTGCCCTCGACCTGGCTCGACGTCGAGTAGTCCTTCCCCCAGTTCTTGAGGGCAGTGTCGTAAGCCACCCACACCCTGTCGGCCGAGTCGACCGTCACATGGGAGTGAAACTCTGCCCCGGGGCCAGAAGCCACCGTGATGGGCTCGCTGGCGCTGGCCCCGTCGAAGGCGGCGACGAGCACGTCGTAATTTCCCGATCGGTACGTGTCCCATGAGACCCAAGCCTGCCCAGACGAATCCAATGCCGCGGAGGGTTCCCAATCGCTGGCAGCGGACTGCGAGATGTTGACGACAGGGCCCCACGCAGCATCGGTGCGACGCCGCCCGAAAACCTCGGCTTGCAGATCGCGGAACGACTGCCACACCACGGTCACGTTTCCGTCGGCATCAGCCACAGCACTCGGGTGAAAGTCGCCGTGCGCCCCAGTCCCCACGGACTCAATGGGACCGACGCTGCCATGCTGATCGATAGTCGCTGCATAGAGGTCAAAGTCTGCGTCGTCGCGCGCCGACCACAGCACCATGGCCCCGTTGGGAAGGGCCACTACAGCGGGAAGGTAATGGTCCCACTTGCCGTCGGCGACGACGCGCGGTGGCCCCCACTCTCCGTCTGGGGGGCGATGTCGCACGACAACCTCGTCGGCGTCGCTTCCGTTCCATTCGACGTAGGCTGTCCACAGGCTCCCGTCCCGGCCAGCAGCCAAGGCAGGCCAGTCAGCTGTAGTGTCAGTTGGCGAGATCCGGTCGGCGACGACTTCTCCGGCGATGGTCGCGGGCGGCAGCTCGTCGTCCGTACTGGTGATCTGCTCCTGTGTGCAACCGGCGGCGAGAAGGGCACATACCCCGAGGAGTGAGACGCGCATGGCCCGCCGATTATAGGAATCTGCTAGTTGGCGGCCGTTGAGCGGATACTCTCGATTGCCCCTGCAGGCGCAGGTCGGCACCTCGGTATGCAGCAGTGGAGCATGTCTGGCCTAGGCAGCTGAGCATCTGTCCAAGCCTTGTGCCGGCCCACACACAGGTTGGTGCGGGAGCTTGGGCGAGTTGGAGCAGTCAGACGTAGCCCAGCGTGCTTCGCGGGGCCCCTATGTCGCATTGGCCACCAAAATGCAGGCCGCGTGCAAGTGCTCTGAGTCCTTTCGAATCGCCAACTGGCGTGGAGTCAGGAGGCGCCTTCCCTGGATTCCGTCGATGGGGAGCCAGATTCCCGATCAGGACGGCGAGGGCCGGGACATGGCATACCCGCCCGACGACGTGACGAACTAGGCGCTACTCCGGCCAGCGGCCTGACAGAATCCGCCGACCAGAAACCCTGCCTGCGGCAACATATGTCCAAGCAGTCAGCGCGCCAGCGCGAACCGCAACCGAGACTAGGACGCGATGGTAAAGACACTGTCCACCCGGCACGAATCCCTCAAGGCTGTCGATCGCGACGAGGCGGGACTTGGGATCATCGAAGTAGAGCAGTTCTCCGTGAACCGGACCCCAGGGTCGATCTGGGCTCGCCGAAGCGGCGAGGCTTGCCCTCGACGCAGCTAGCCGTGCAAACCGTGCCTGCGTCGCAACATCCTCCGAGGCTGCGGCCGTTCCGCGCGCTAGGATGTCCTCGGCCGGGACCTGTAGAAAAGGAAACCCCGGCCCTTCGCAGAGGCGTCCCCAGATCCGGGCCTCGCGCAAGCCGCAATGGCCGTGGCAGAAGGCCTCGTGATTGCCGTACCCGCGCTTCAGCGTGCCGTAGACGAACAGCCTGAGCAAGTGGCGATCCTCCTGCCTACTCGTCGCTGCCCCGCACTTGAGCACGCGATCGCCCGACTGCATAACTGATCCGCCGTTCCCTCGGTTCCCTTGGATTGTTCCAGAAATCTCAGCGGGGTCCGGAGTTGAAGCCCGGCGACATCCGGCGGTTCCTGGACCGCCTTGGTTATTGAGGATCCTGAGTCTCGCACTCTGCATTGCAATAGCGCTGAACGCCGAGGCCGGTAACTCAACGATCTGTGCTCCGCCATCGGGGCCTCCGGACGGCGACCGCCAATGCCAAGCCCCGATAGTCCCCAACGTCGAGCCATGCCTCGGCGTGTTCCCCGTGTCCGTGCGTGGAACGATTTGGCCGGCGTAGCGGCCGCCAATCTTGGCCGAACAGCGTTGCCAACAGACCCCCGGGGAATCGAAGAGCGGTTTGGGAGCCAGTGCGCGGACGGATCCTAGTGTCAGGTGATGATCTTGCACAGGACTGTTTCTTCCACGTCCGTCAAGCTGGAGTCCGGGAGGAACTGTCCGTCGGCATCGCGCCCGTGTCGTCGGCTCCGGAGTCGCCATCGTCTGGCGACAGCTGCCGGGACACGGCAGCAGATGGTTGGTCGGACAAGAAAGTGATGAAGCGGACGTCGGCCACGCGGGGTGCTTGGACGAACTCCTCAACTACCGGCCTCACGGCGATGCCGCCGACAAAGAAGGGATCTACTTGTCCCCTGACGGCGCGGAGCGCGAAATTGATGGCAGCGGAAGCGAGCTTCGAATCGAAGCCGAAGAGCGTCGCAACGTAAACAGGGTCCCAGGCCTGACCAAGGACCTTGGGTTCGCGGCCCTTTACGAATCGGACTCATCGCCGCAGCCATTCGGGCGATGGTGTGAGGCGATCTTCATGGGACCGAGCACTGGACGCTTGTTGCCGAATCCGGATTCGACTAGCAGGAAGTTCCGATTGGGCATGAATCGGCT
>JAJDWM010000723.1 GCA_022825595.1 Bryobacterales bacterium
TTCGAGGGCTTCTCGACCTGGTCGCAGATCGCCACCCGGTGCCCCTTCGCAAGGAGCTTCGCGAGGTACGTCTCGGCCGAATGGACCGGCACTCCGCACATCGGGATCGGTTCGCCGCCCCGCTCCCGCCTACGGGTCAGCGTGATCCCCAAATCCCGCGACGCGGTGATTGCGTCCTCGAAGAAGAGTTCGAAGAAATCCCCCAAGCGGAAGAACAGCAAGCATCCCGGGTGGTCCTGCTTCGCGGCATGATACTGCCGCATTACGGGCGTTCGTGCGGAGCGCTCGGCCATCTCTGCGAACGCCGGGCCACTCGAGAGTGTTTCGGCGGATTACCTGAATTGTATTTCGGGCCGGGATCGATGCCGATCGGGGGCCATGCGTTCTAATGGAGAGATGGGAGACGTTGGGGTGGGGCGTGCTGCCGTGATCTTGCCTAGCTGCCCATTCCGGCCGGTCAGCTGTCTCACACTGGTGGCTTTGTCCGGTCTTCTGGCCTGCGCGCCCGCGCCCGGGCCAGGCATCGAGGGCCTTTGGGAAGTCACTTCAGTCCGCAACGTGACGAAGGGGCAGGACCAGCCGCACCGCCGGGAGTACCATCAGTTCACCGACACCCACCAGATGGTGATCGTGGCTGGCGCGGACCGCCCAAAGCTCGCAAAGTCGCTCAGCGACATGACCGCCGAGGAATTCCAGACCCAGCAGCCGATCGGAGCGGGCCTATACCGCTACGAGTGGAACGGCCGGGCCGTTGTGCGCACGAACATTGTCGCGCTGTCCGCACACTACGAGGGACAGTCGTTCCCGGGCGAGCTGGAGCTGGACGGTGACACGCTCACCCTGCGGGACAGTCACTCAGCCGACGGCGACGAGCGCGAATGGACGATGAGACGGGTTCGCTGAGCGATCTAGCCATGCGTCCTGCGACAAGGATCCGCTGCCTGCGAGCGTTTCGTTTCGCCCTGTTGGCTGGACTCTTGTCCTCGGCGATGTCGCCGCTCGCGGCGCAGTCGGATGCCACCCTCGTGGGCGTCGTGACAGACCCGCAGGGGCGGGTCGTTCCGGGAGCGAAGGTCACCGTCACGCGCGACAGCACCGGGGCGCGGCGGGAGATCGTCACGGGCAACGACGGGCGTTACATCGCGGCGGCCCTTGAGCCCGGCACCTATGCGGTCTCGGTGGAGCGGCCCGGCTTCCGCAGGATCGAGGCAGCAGGCATCGAGCTGACCAGCGGGCGCACTGCGCGCTACAGCCTGCGGCTCGAGCTGGGCATGACGCAAGATTCGATTGAGGTAAGCGGAACGGTCGCGCTGATCTCCTCCAACGCGGCCGATTGGGGCGGCTTGGTTCCAGAGCGCAGCCTCCGAGAGCTCCCGCTCAACGGACGGGACCTGTTCGAGCTGTCGGCGCTAGAGCCGGGGGCCACCGTACCCGCCTCCGCCCGCGTCGGGCTTGCCCAGGGCATCGGGCGCCAGATCTCCGTGCTGGGCGCACGACCGAACCAGAACAGCTTCCAGATCGACGGCGTTTACGTCAATGACGCCGCATCGGCATCGCCGGCCAGCGCGGCGGGGAACCTGCTTGGCCTTGAGATGGTGCGCGAGGTCCATCTCGTCTCTAACCCATACAGCGCCGAGTTCGGCCGCACGGCCGGCGGCGTGTTCACGGCGGTGTCGCGATCCGGGGGCCAGCAGCTCCACGGCAGTGCCTACGAGTACCTGCGCAACAATTCGCTGGACGCGCGAAACTACTTCGACTCGCCGGCTTCCGGCCCGCCGCCCCTGCGACGGAATCACTTCGGCGCTCTGGTCGGCGGCCCGTTGCGCTCCAATCGGGCATTCTTCCTCGGCAATTACGAGGGCTTGAGGGAGCGCCTGTCCCGGACTGGCCGCCCCGCCGTGCCGACCTTGGAGGCGCGGCAGGGCCGCCTGCCGGACCAGGAGATCCAGGTGTCCCCGGCCGTCGCGCCCTACCTGGACCTCTATCCCGAGCCCAACGGCAGGGACTTCGGGGACGGTACGGCAGAGTCCATCAGGCAGCTGTCGGACCGAACCGATGAGACGTTCGTCTCAGGGAAGCTCGATCTCCTGCTCAGCAGTGCGACCGAGCTGGCTTCGCGCTACACATTCAACACTGCGGCCAGTCGCGCGCCGGACTCTATGGACCTGTGGGTCTTCGGGCTCGATTCGCGCCACCACTTCTTCAACGCCCAACTCAAGCACGTGCACTCTCCCGCAACGCTGACGACGTGGGGGGCAGCATTCAGCCGCGTCGACAATTTCGAGAACAGCACGACTTCCGTGCCGGACTCGCTTTCGCTCGTTCCCGGGCAGCCGATGGGCACACTGACCGTGAACGGCCTCGGGAACATGGGCGGCTTCCAGGCTCGTGCGCGGCCCCGTCGCTTCATCCTGGAGACCTACCAGACAAACGTCTCGCTCGTGCGTGCCAAGGGGCGGCGAACAACCCGTCTGGGCGCCGGCTACGACCGCGTACGCTTCAACCAGCGCTCCGACCTCAGTGCGGTCGGGGCCTACACATTCGATTCGGTCGCTCTCTTGCTGCAGGCCAGACCGCGCATCGCAGAAGTCATGCAGCCAGGTTCCGACACAGTGCGCGGCTGGCGCTACAACCAGTACTTCGGATACGTCCAGCACGACTTCACCGCGTTCAAGATTTTCAGCGTCAGCCTCGGCCTGCGGTACGAAGCCGTTTCGACTCCGTACGAAGTCAACGGCAAGTCCGCCGTGCTCCGAGATTTCGTCAATGACCCGGCGACGACGGTCGGCGGTCCGGTCTGGAAGAACCCTTCGAAGGACAACTTCGCGCCACGCATCTCGGTGGCCTTCGACCCGGTCGGGGACGGCCGAACCGTCGCGCGCGGGGGCTTCGGGATCTTCTACGACCAGCTCGGAAGCCGTGAGCTGACCATCGCCGGCGTCCGCACGCCTCCGCTGTTCAACCGCATCTTGGTCTTCGGACGCCCGCGCTTCCCCGACATCCTGAACGCCGCCGCTGGCCGTAGGCCCTCGGCGTCAATGGACGGCGTAGACTACAACCTGAACCAGCCCTACGTGGCCCGTTGGCAGGCCACCATGGAGCGTCAGCTCACGCCCAGCACGGTGATCCGGGCCGGCTACAGCGGAGCACGCGGCGTGCACCTGTTCGGGCAGCTCATCAGCGCCAACTCTCCCATACCTGAGGTGCAGCCCGATGGGCGCTACTACTTCCCTGCGGGCAGCCCGTACGTCAATCCCGCCTTCTCGCGCATAGGCCTGCGGCGCACCCAGTTCAACTCCTTCTATCAGGGCATCACGTTCAGCCTCGAGACGCGCATTGCGGACCGCTTCTCGCTGCGAGGCAAGTACACGTGGAGCCGCTCCATCGACGAGGCTTCGAACCACACCTTTAACGACTTCGTGGCCAGCGACCAGGTCCCGACGGTCTGGGACTACCGGGCCAATCGAGGTCTGTCCGACTTCGACCAGGACCACGTCGTGGCCGGAAGCTTCTCCCTTGAGCTGTGGCGCGGCAAGGGGTCACCGCTCGCGGCGGCCTTGGGGGGCTGGCAGCTGCACGGCCTCGGTCAGATCTTGGCCGGCACGCCGTTCGCGCCAAGAGTCGGATTCGATCGTGCCCGGTTGCGTCCGGGGTTCGGCGACGTGGGGCAGCGCCCTGACTTGGTGCCGGGACGGTCGGCCGGGGACATCACGCTCGGGGACCCGGCCCGCTACTTCGACCCGCAGGCCTTCAGCCTGCCCGAGGCCGGGTATTTGGGCAACTTGGGCCGCGGAACCCTGCGCGGGCCAGGCATCTTTGCGCTCGACGTGGCCCTGCACAAGGTCCTGCTCGCGGGAGAGCGCCATAGCCTCAAGCTCCGCGGAGAAGCCTTCAACGCTACCAACCACCCCAATTTCCAAGTGCCGTCGGGCCGCGCCCTGTTCAGCGCCTCGGGCCGGCGCATTGGCAGCGCCGGACGCGTGACCCAGACCAGCACCTCCTCCCGTCAGGTGCAGCTGGCGCTGCGCTGGGAGTTCTGAGCGGCGCCTTTCGGCCGCTACACTGAACGCCATGCTGCAAACGATTGCCCGCGACCGGGATGTCTACGACGCTGTCATCGTCGGCAGCGGCGCAACCGGCGGCGTGGCAGCGTGGCGGCTGAGTGAGGCCGGGCTCAAGGTCTGTGTTCTCGAGGCGGGGCCAAAGGTCGAGGACTCCGACTTCACCGAGCATGTTATGCCGTACGACCTCAAGTACCGGGGAAACTCGTCTCGCTATGTCGGCGGCATTCCCAAGTCGCCCGACTTGATGCGAAACCGGCCCGTCCAAGGGCTGGTGTACGCCTGCCGCGAGTCGAACTACAAGTGGTTCGCGGACGACGTCGAGAATCCTTACCAGACTCCGGACGGCAAGCCGTTCCACTGGATCCGCATGCGGGTGCTCGGCGGACGCTCCCTTTCTTGGGGCCGGCAGTCGTACCGCATGGGCGATCTGGACTTCCGTTGCGCCGACCGGGACGGATACGGCGAGAACTGGGGCATCCGCTATGCCGAACTCGTCCCGCACTACGAGACGGTCGAGCGCTTCGTTGGCATCAGCGGGATCGAGGAGGGCCTCGACCACCTTCCGGACAGCGTTTTCCTGCCCCCGATGGGCTTCACCTGCGGGGAGTCGCTCTTCCGGGAAAGGCTGCGGGCGCGCACCGGCCGGGTTGCGACGATTGGCCGGACGGCGATCCTGACCAAGGCGCACAACGGCCGTCAGCCGTGCCACTACTGCGGCCCCTGCGAGCAGGGCTGCGTGACGCACTCCTACTACAACAGCCCCACCACGACGCTCAAGGCCGCGATGGACACCGGGAACTGCGACTTGCTGGTGGACGCCGTTGCCAGCCACGTGACGCGTGATCCGCGCACCGGCGAGGCGGGTGGCGTCGCCTACATCGATCGCCTCACGCGCCAGCCCAGGGAGGTGCGCGGCAAGGTCGTCGTGCTCTGCGCGTCGACGCTGGAGTCGACGCGCTTGCTGATGCACTCGGCCGACCACGGCCTCGACTTCAATTCCAGCGGCATGCTGGGCCACTACCTCATGGACCACGTCTACACGGGCGGCGCTGGGGGACGGCTGCCCGAACTCGACGCCAAACCGTGGGTAGGGCCTCCTGCGAGGCCGAACGGAATCTACATACCGCGCTTCCGCAATATCGACCGTGCCCACACAAACGGAATGATTCGGGGATACGGCTATCAGGGCCGTAGTGGGCCGGGGTTCAAGCTGTCGGCACCAGGGTTTGGGAAGAAGTTCAAAGAGGCCGTGCACGACCGGGCGGAATGGACTACGGGCATCGGGGCATGGTGCGAATGCCTGCCGCGCTACGAGAACTACGTGACCCTGAACCGCGACCGCCCGGACGCGTGGGGCATTCCGACCCTGGACATCCACTTCGACTGGTCCGCAAATGACTTGGCACTCTGGAATGATTCCCGTGTGCAGGCGGCGGAAATGCTGGAAGCCACAGGCCACAAGGACGTGCGCATGTACGGACAGCCCTCAGTAGGTGGGTTCTGCATCCACGAGGTGGGCACCGCGAGGATGGGCGCCGACCCCAAGAAGTCCGTGCTGAACACTTGGACCCAGACGCACGACGTTGGGAACGTCTTCGTGACCGACGGGGCGGCTTGGGCCTCGATCGGCTGTCAGAATCCCACTTTGACGATGATGGCGATTACTTCTAGGGCCGCGGACCACATCGCCCGCGAGGGCAAGCGCGGT
Source organism: Bryobacterales bacterium (assembly GCA_022825595.1). GTDB lineage: Bacteria > Acidobacteriota > Terriglobia > Bryobacterales > UBA6623 > VXMF01. Next base: position 5,773 of record JAJDWM010000723.1, read on the forward strand.
CGCTGGGTCTAAGTCTCAGGACCGCTCGCGCCCGGCGGAGGTCTCATCCCGTCGCCAGTTTGCGGACGTCCGGCAACATGGCGTGCAGACGTTCCCAAGTGTAGAGGCCGGTGGAGTGCCCGTCGCTCCAGAATATCTGGATGCCGTATCGGCCGACTGGCTCGATCTTGGTCGGATAGACCAAGATCGGTAGTAGGTTCTCTGTCACGATGCGCTTGCCGGTGACTTCGTCCACGCAGCTCGCGCACGGGCACTGGCCGCGCAGGTACTTCGCCGGGTAGACGGCCTCTTCGCCCGTGTTCCACCGAATTTGGACATCGTGCGCCCCGTGCCGGTTGATCTCCAGAGGACGCGTATCCGGATTTGCTTGCATCGGCTTCCCCTCATGTCGCCCGGTCCGAAACCCGCGGGCTTGGGCGTTTCAGTAGTCGCGGAACGGGCCCCTCGGCTCCGCTTCCGCCATCTGCGCGGCCCATTTCTCGTAGGCGCGCTCGACCCGCGCCCGCACTTCCGGCAGGCGCTCGGAGAGGTCTCTGCGCTCCCCGATGTCTTCCGACAGGTCGAAGAGCCCCCCTCCTCGGCGCGAGCGCACCAGCTTCCACTCTCCGAGGCGGGCGCCGAAGTCGCCCTGCCTCTCCCAGAACATGCGGTCCCGCCTTGAGGGCTCCTGCCCCTTCAGGACCGGCAACATGTCGAATCCGTCGAGCGTGACACCCTCAGGGACCTGTGCCCCTGCCGCCGCGACCAAGGTCGGGAACACCTCCAGCGCCGTGAGGAACTCGTCCGAGACCGAGCCCGGCTCGATCTGGCCGGGCCAGCGCATCAGGAAGGGGACCCGAACTCCGCCCTCAAACATCTGCCCCTTGCGGCCTCGCAACGGGCCAGAGTCTCCTCCCCCTCCGGCTCCGTTGTCCGAGACGAAGATCACGATGGTCTCGCGCTGCAGGCCGTGTTCGTCGATCCGGTCCAGCACGCGGCCGATGGATCTGTCCATGCAGCTGACCGCCGCCATGAACTTGTGGCGGCGCTCTTCGGCTAGCCCGTCGGGTGAAGGGTACAGGTCGAGGCATTCCCCCGGGGCCTGCACGAAGCCCCGGATGCCACGGTCCAGGCTGGACGCGCCGTGGGGAGCGTTGTAGGAGAGGTAGACAAAGAACGGGGAGGCCTGATGCTCGTCGATGAAGCGCAGGGTCTCGCGCTCGAAGAGCTCCGTCGCGTAGCGCCCCCGATCCTCGGTCGTCGGGGAACTTCCGCGATACATGGAAGGAACGCCGTATCGCTCGTGTGTCCAGTAGTCGATGCCAGTATTGACGAACCCGTAGAAGTCGGAAAAACCGCGCTGTAGGGGGAGGAACCGTCGCAGCGACCCCAAGTCCCACTTCCCGAAGACTCCCGTGGCGTACCCGGCCGAGGCCAGCATCTGCGACAGCAGGACTTCGCGAGTGTCCATGCCGAGAATGCGCTCCGGGCTGATGGCGTACTCGTGGCTCGGATAGCGGTAGCCGTCGTCGACCCGGTCGTTGCGGAAGTTGTCGTAAGTGCCGTTCCTCTGCGGGTAACGGCCTGTCAGTAGGGCCCCTCTCGAGGGCGTGCAGACGGGAAAGGCCGAGTAGTAGCTAGTCAGGCGAATCCCCTCGCTGGCAAGCCTGTCCAAGCGCGGCGTGCGGATGTCCGGGCTTCCCATCGAGCCCAGGTCCATGTAGCCCTGGTCGTCGCTGACGATCAGCAGGATGTTTGGCGGGCGGGCCTCAAGGCTGGCCGCGGCCAAGACCGCCAGCGCCACGATCCAGCGGGCCATCGCGCCCATTGTAGGCGGCTTCAGTCTGCACGTCCTCGATCTTTCGAATCCGATCCGCGACATGCTACACTACCTCCGTTCAGCATGTCTTCAGGGGAGCTCGCTTGGCGGCAGGAGATACGGCTCGGTCTGATCTAGTTCGGTCGCAACCAATCGGCCGGGTCGACCGATAAGCAGGATAGGCGGTTGGCGGACTGTTAGCTGGCTGATCGATCCGCTCCTGTCGAATGCCCGCTCCCAAAATCCGCAGAACAACCCCACACTTCAGCATGACTCGCGCCCCTACAGTGGGATGTCTGTTTAGTGGTATGGGCGGATTCGCGTCCGGTCTACAAGAGGCTGGCTTCAAGATCGTCTGGGCAAGTGATATTGATGCCGATGCCTGCGAGACATTTCGACATCGCTTCAAGGGTACGCGGGTTATTCAAGAAAGTGTTCAACATTTCAGTGTCCAGAAGTACCATCTCGCAAGCGTCGATGTCTTCGCCGCGGGCTTTCCCTGCCAGAGTTTCTCGCAAGCCGGAAATCGTCGCGGTTTCAATGATCCTAAGGGAACAATATTCTTCGAGATCCCGCGAATACTATCGGAATTAGCCGAACACCAACGCCCTCGGCTCCTTCTCTTGGAAAATGTTCCGCACTTGCTCTATGGTGGCCAAGGTTCTTGGTTCCAACAGATCTGCAACTCTATTCGTCGCTCTGGTTACTGGTTTCGACGTGATTCCTGTTGGCTGGTGAAAGTTCATCAAGAGACTTCCATACCCCAAGATCGTCAGCGACTCTTTATGGTTGCAGCTTCAAGACATCACTTTTCCTTCAACCCTTACCACCCTCCCCCTTCTAGACCTACTAAGAAGAATAAGACCCAATCTCTCAATGAAATCATTGACCGATCACACCCGGCATCTACCAACGACTACCTACCCAAAAACACCAAGTACTATAATATGATTTCACAAGCTATGCTCCGTGGGACATCACGGTCTAACATCTATCAGTTGCGACGCTCGTATGTCCGTGAAAAGAAGGGTGGACTCTGTCCTACCCTAACAGCCAATATGGGGACCGGCGGGCACAATGTGCCCTTCATAAGAGACAGCTGGGGTATCCGTCGGCTCAGTGTAACAGAAGTTGCACAACTCCAAGGATTCGCGAATGTTGAGAATCTCTTCCCAGAATCAATCCCTACCACTCAGCGGTATCGTCTACTCGGAAATGCGGTTTGTGTCAATGCCGCAACTCGCCTAGGCGAGGACTGTGGTCGAATTCTAAGGGAGACACCATGGAAGGCCTAATTGGATGGTTTTTTCCACCTACCAACGGGGGACGTGCTGACGGCTTCAATGACCCGGGTATGGCACACTTTTCCGGCAGTCCGCTCGAGAGTCTCGCAAGAGAAACCGTTCAGAATTCAATGGACGCTCGCTTGTCACAAGATAAGCCGGTCTCTATGACATTTGAACTTCGTAACATTAATTGTTGGAGAGAACTAGGGCTAGACTCCTTGTTGAGTCATGTCGAAGCCTGTCTCTCCGAATCAGAATCTGATTCGAAAGCGACTCAAGTGTTCTCTAA
>JAJDWM010000310.1 GCA_022825595.1 Bryobacterales bacterium
CGGTCGCCGTCGGGGGTGGCCTGCCACCCCGCCAGTTCGATGTATTCGCCAAGGACGATGAAACGGTTATCCTCGTTAAGTGTATCCGGCGCGACACCCCGGGCAAGAAGAGCATGGCGCTGACGATTGAGAAGATCAGGGCGATCCAGGAGAACCTGCGCAAATCGATTCGCAAGGCCTACAAGCAACAGGTCAAGTTCAAAGTCAAATTTGTCATCGCCACAAGAAACGTCTTGAACCGCCCCGGGTTTACCGGAGACGGAATAGTTTGAGTCAGGCCACCATGGCCGACTCTTCACACTGCTGATAGTACGTCTCTTCGAGCTCAGCCGGCGGCACATAGCCGATTCCTTCCAGGAGACGGCGGTGGTTGAACCAGTCGACCCATTCGAGGGTGGCGAACTCGACCGCTTCGAGGTGGCGCCAGGGGCCGCGCCGACGAATCACCTCGGTCTTGTACAAGCCAATGATGGACTCGGCCAGGGCATTGTCGTAGGAGTCCCCGACGCGGCCCACCGACGGCTCGATCCCTGCCTCCCCCAGGCGCTCGGTGTAGCGGATCGACAGGTACTGGGCGCCACGGTCGCTGTGGTGCACCAGAGCGCCCTCATGGCCCACGGCGCGGTCATAGAGCGCCTGCTCGAGGGCGTCCAGGGCAAGGTCTGTGTGCAACGAGTCCGAGACCCGCCAGCCCACGATACGCCGCGCATAGGCGTCGATGACAAAGGCAACGTAGACGAAGCCACGCCAGGTCGCTACGTAGGTCAGATCCGCGACCCACAAGGCATTCGGCCGGTTGGCCTCGAACACCCGGTTCACCCGGTCCGCGGGCCGTGCGGGCTCTTTCGCTGCCAGGGTCGTCTTCGCCCTTCGACCCCGAACCACGCCACGAAGGCCCAACTCTCCCATCAGCCGCGCCACCGTGCATCGGGCCACCAAAACGCCCTCCCGGTGGAGCGCACGCCATACCTTGCGCACCCCGTACACCCCGAAGTTCTCCTTCCACACCCGCCCGATCTCCCCCCGCAACGCCGCGTCACGTCGCGTTCGCGCCGGCACAGGACTACGTCCCGCTTCTCGCGCTTTGGATTCGTAGTAGGTCGAGGGGGCGATCGGCAACTCCTTGCAGATCGGCTCGACCCCGTACGCCTCCCGGTGCGTGTCGATGAAAGACACCATTACGTCCCGCGGCGGTCGAGCTCCGCCTGGGCGAAAAAAGCCGCCGCCTTGCGCAAGATCTCGTTCGCCCGACGGAGCTCCCGGTTCTCTCGTTCCAGCGCCTTGAGCCGCTCATCCTCTTCGCTCTTCGGCCCCGGCCGAACACCCGCTTCGCCCTCCGCCCGCCGCACCCACTTGCGCAACGTCTCCGCTGTGCACCCTAGCTTCGACGCCACCGAGACGATCGCCGCCCACTGCGAATCGTATCCCGCCTGGTGCTCCAGCACCATGCCCACCGCTCTCTCCCGGACCTCCGGAGAATACCTCGTTGACTTGTTCATGACCCCATCCTCTCAAAGAATAGAGTCTCCGGGAATCCCGGGGCGGTTCATGACAACCTTTTTCAGTCCTATAGGCTTCCTATAGGCTGTAACCACGATTCATGAAAGGAGGCACTACTGCCTTGGAAAAGAATAAGCCACCGACTTCCCCGGCCCCTAGAACACGCGAGATCCATCGTGAAGAGGCGCCCCCTCCTCCACGCCCAATTCCGGCGAGGGGCATTGACAGTGATGTAGTGCAGGAGACAACAGACACGCTTGCGCCTCCGAATCCACCAGCGCCTCCACCTGCTAAGGATGAATGAAACGGCCTACAAAGCTCGATATCACTTGGCCTTTGGGATCCGACGATCTGCCCGCTACCATTCCAAGCGCCAAGCGTTCTTCGAAGCCTTCGACCAGGCAAGCACCTTCGTGCTCATCATTCTCGGCTCCGGGGTTATGGCTCCAATCAGAGCAGAGAATATCTTCTGGATCGGGTTGGCCGTAGCCAGCGTGTCAGCCATGAAGCTAGTGATCGGTTTCGGTCGTAGGGCCAGTGTCCATTCTCAACTCGTCAAGGATTTCATGCGGCTCGAGAAAGAGCTTTCCCAAGACGACTCTGAAGAAACCTTCAGGAGAGTCAAGGGAATGAAAGATGACCTTGACGCATCGGAACCACCCGTACTACGCGTTCTCGACGTCATTTGTCACAACGAGATCAATCGCGCTCTCGACATTACGGATCCAGATGAGTACGCCGAGATCACTCCATTCCAGCGCCTTGCTTCTCCATTTTTCAGTTGGCGACCTCACACCTTGAAAAAGGGCTCCCCGTAAAACACATCGAAAAGCTAGGCGGGAGGTTGCCATGACCTATCGTGTATATATGATAGCCCCTTTGATCGTTGCCCTTGTTCTGGTTGCACCATCGATCTCGTTCGGCGGCACCGTTGTACAGGGAGTCGGTGAATCAGAGATTTGCTACAGCAGCGAGGAGTACGCTAGGCATATTGCCGTCTTGGATGCAAAGAACAAGACATACGACATGTGCCAAGATCGCGGGGGCGTGCGCCGTTGGGGAAACCCCGCAACCCGCTGCTTTCCCTGTGGGAGCAGGGGTCAATACCGATGCACTGCGGGAGTAAGCGCGGAATGCCGGCAGTGACTTACGGCTCAGTGCCGAACGCTCCTCGTATTGATCTCCGCTGACACCTTCAGCGCCTTCTCGAGCTCGCCGATCCTGGCGTAGAGCAGCCGGACGACAGCATCCTTCTCCCTTGCATCCCTCGCAGTTGCAGGGCAAATCCTCGGCACACGGACATGGGTTTGTGGACATGGTTCACCTCCTTCACGAGGAGGCTACGACCCCCGGGGGGGCGGATTTCAAAATCACACAGTACCCAGTTTCGGGTCTAGTTGATTTTCGTGTCGTCTTGTTTCACCCAGGAAAGCACGTGAATCTGAAGCTATCTGGCCGGTGCGAGGAGCAATCGGGCTCCCATAAAGGAGGAAAGGACGAGACCCATGATTGAGGCCTTCGAGCGCGTGATCCTGAACACCGGGGAAAGAGTTACCCGAGTGCGGGAGGATCGGCCGGCCGACGTCGAGACGCTGCGGCCGTTGGTAGCGGATCTACTACAACCCGGCCCGCCCAAGCCCCGGCCAGTTCCGGGCTTGGAGGGCTACGTGTTGCAGTGTAGTTGCGTTGGGCTTGACCTCGGCTTCCCACTGTTCACTGTGACGGGCCCGCAGTCGCTGTTGCTGAACTTCGGCGTGGCCGTCCGGGACGAAACGCTGGCCGTGGACCTGTGGCGTATGCTTCTCAAGCTCTTGCCTGGCTCGGCCCTGTCTGGTAGCGCCCCGGTACCGGAAGCGCCATGGTGTGGCGTGGTGCGCCGTGACCTGATCCCGGTAAGCCTTGACGACTTCGAACTAAGCGTGACGTGGGCCGTGTTCGACTTGGAGAGGATGCGGACTGGTTAATCGAGCAGGCGGGGCACAACAGCCGCAGTAGCTGGCATGAGAACAAAGAAGAGGCGGAGGCCGCATGAGATAGGAGGGGCGAGAAGCTGACGGGACAGGTTGCTCATCTCTTGGCCTAGCTCCAGTAAGCTCAGCTTCCGCTGGGTCGCCTTGTCTTTGGTGGTCATGCTTCACGATCCTAGTCCTTCCAGGAGGGGTGGCAACACCCTCGGGCACGCTTACCACTAGTCATCGCGCTCAGAAGTTGGGACGGTCAGGTGATTCCGTCTCAATACACTCGGAACACCCCCAAACTCCGCGGCCACGGTTGCGTAGGCGCCGGTAAGCGGGGCCTGCCGAAGGATCGGGTGGTTGCAAGCCTAGCGCCCGAGCAGTTCCTCGATACGGCACTTGCGGTAGTCGAAGATCCTCCGGAGATCCGGGGCCACCAGGAGCTTCTGGACGAGTACGCCGAAACGGACCGCGTAGCTCACCGTGTCTCCCACCAGCGTGCCGCCGGTCCGGGCCTCGAACGTGTGCTCGTGCACCCAGAGCCGGTACGGACCGCGTCTTTGTTCGTCCACGAAACGATGCGGCGGATCCCAAACGGTGATC
>JAJDWM010000257.1 GCA_022825595.1 Bryobacterales bacterium
CCTCGGCCACTTGCAGCAGCAGGCTGAGGTAGCGCTCCGAAAACTCCGGGCGCTTCGAGAGCAGTTCCCCGAATGCCTGGAACCGCACCATCAAAGGCAACGACTCCGGTCCAGCACCTGTGGGGCGGTTCACGTGTACAAGCTCCGGGAGGTCCGGCGTGGTCTGGGAGAATGCCGTGGCCGGCAATGGCTGCTGAGGGAACTTCACGATCCGGTGGTTGGTGAGCGAGGAGTGGGAGATCTCGGCGATGTCCCGTTTCGGCATGTGACACGCGGCGCAGTTGTTCACGGGCCGCGCCGATGCGGCCAGTCCGCACGAGGAATCCTCGTGGCACTGCAGGCACTTCTCCCGGTAGTAAGAGTCTCTAATGTCGGCCGTCGGCGGGTTATGGATCTCGTGGCACGAGAAGCAGCTCAGGCCCCCCGCAGTGGCCAGATAGCACCCGCTGAGCTCCATCGATGCGTTGTGCTCCAGCAGATCCGACTCGCGGGGATTGTCCGGGTCCGGCGGCAGCTTGAGGATCGCGATCGTCTTGTTCAGCCAATCCCCGGGGCGAAAGTCGAAGTGGCCGCGTCCCGGCTGCAGGATCCGGGCATCGCCGCCTTGGTGGCAGTTCATGCAGGTGTTCTCGGCGAGCCTCGGCGGCAAGCCCAGCAGATCGACGATCTCTCCCTCGGCGAACTCCCCCTCGGCGAGCCTCGCGTCAACGTGGTCCCGGCCCGGGCCGTGGCAATTCTCGCAGCCGATGGCAACCTCTGCGAAGGGCGGGTCGTCGTAAAGGCCATGGCTCGTGTCCGCGGGACGGGGCCTTCCCGAATGGCACTGCAGGCAGGCGGGGTGAATCGTGCGGTTGAAGCCGTAGTCCTCGCCCGGCTTGGCGAACTCGTAGCCGGGCGAGAGGCCCCAAGCTTGCTCCTTCGTGTAGTAGGAGATGGGCGCTTGGACCAGATGGTTGTCGCGCCGGACGAGGTAGCTGAATCCGTTCACGCCCGAGCCAATGACAAAGGCAATCTGGTGGGCGCTGTCAAACGGCGGCAGGCCAGTCGGCTTGGCCTCGGACTCGATCTGGTAATAGCCGTCGTGGCGCTCTTCGACGACGAATCGGCGGTTGAGCCTTTCGCTCACCACGGGCACGGCGGATGTGACCAGCGGGCGGAGCGACTCATTGACCGGAGCCATCGAGGAACCCATCGCAGATGTCGTGAAGCTGAGGTACAGGTCCTGATGGCATCCGGCGCACGCCTTGGAGCCGACGTAGCCATCGTGTGGGTGCCCTTCCGATGCGTCCGGGCCCTGCTGGCCAACGGCGGGACTTGCCACGACAACCACCAGTGCCAGTCCGAGAAGATGCCGCCACACCATGTGTTGACGCACTGGGACGCCCGAATCGATCGCCATTTCGGCGGTCGCGTCTGTCTGGGGAGACCGCACGATAGTCACGCTGTCACACGGCGCGACGGTAGGAAGATGGGCCGTGCCACCAGCAGTCCCGATGTATCGTCGCACATCGTCGCCCTGCAACGAACGCGGTCACCACCGCGATGGCCGTGACGACCGGCCCTTCGACATAGTATGCGTAGAAGCTTCCGGATCCAGCCTGGACGGAGAGCTGTGCTCGGAGTGGAAGAGACGTCGCGAGCTGACTAGCGGCGCTACCACGGAAGCGCGCCAGCGATGACCGATCGTGGCTGCCCCGACCGATTCTGGATGGGACCTGCCGGGATTGTGCATTGGGAAAGGCAGCTTCTTGCCGAGGTGTCCGACGCTTGTGCGGCCGAAAGTCTGCGGCTCGCCTTGACCCTAACGTGCACCCCTGCGGAGCGACAGCACCAAACGCGTTCGGCAGCGTCGCGCACCAACGTGAATGTGTTGGAATCGGTTGCGGTATGCACACCTTGAACCGCCACGCCATTGGCTGCTCGGGAAGCTTAGGACCGCCCTCGGGCGAAGCGCCCTGCGCCCTTGCTGCGAATGGGTACGACCGTCGACCATCGCAGCTGGGCACCTTGGTTCGTTTGGTGCTTGCGCTCCTCCCGGCCTTGGCCTGCTCGACGACTTCTCGAGGCTTTGATGCGACCCGATTCAACGGCTCATGGGTGCTGGAGAGTGAATCCGGCCCCATGGCAATGCGGATATCGGATGCCGGCACGCCGGCTTTGTCGGGATCCATTGTCGGAGCGGTCGGGGGTCGTACGCAGCCGTTCCTTGAGTGGTCGCTTGTCGACGGCAGGCTGCAGTTCCGCGTGGAGCGCCTCTTCGACGGTGGGCAGATCGTTGGCAGCGACACAGTGGCTTGGTTCAGCCGTGGCCGGTTGAGAGGCGAGACCGTGCGCGACGATCACCACGGCAAGAGGTCATGGACTGGTCGGAGGCCGGATGTAATCGCTGATGTCGACGGCCCGGAGTGGACCGAGGGCCAACCGGTAGCCCTGTTTGATGGGGGCGGCCTAACGGAATGGAACACCGGAGCCACGGGGCAGGTTGAGCGGTGGCACGTCCAGGACGGGATTCTGCGCAACCAGGGCGATGCGCCGGAGATTGTCTCGAACCGGCGATTCTGGAACTTCGTGCTCCGCGTGGAATACCGCGTTTCTGAGGGGGGCAACAGCGGCGTCGCCTTGCGCGGTCGTTACGAAGTCCAGATCTTGGACGACTTCGGCACTGAGCCGTCGATCCATGGAAATGGAGCGGTGTACAGCCGCATTTCTCCAAAGGTCGTCGCTTCGAGACGCCATGGCGAATGGCAGGAGCTCGCCATTCGCCTGGTCGGCCGCGTCGTCACGGTCGTCCTCAACGGCGTCACGATCATCGATCGCCAAGTGATCGAGGGCATCACCGCGATGGCGTCGGACGCCCGCGAGTCGCAACCGGGTCCGATCGCGCTGCAGGGGGACCACGGGCCGATCGAGTTCAGGCAGATCGTGCTTGTGCCGCTCGAGCGCCCCTGAGTGACCCGGAGCTGACGATGGCCAGGGCCCTTCTCGCTTGGGGCGGGGAAGTCGCTACTGACGACCCCTTCGGCTACTCCTAAACCTCAGCCCGCGGGGCCTTCTCGGACTCGCAGTTGTCGGCCAGTGCGGCGACCGCAGGGGAATAGCGCAGTGCCGATCAGCGCGGGCCCCCAACCGCAGCGTCGCGGAAGGGATTCAATTCGGTTCCGGGTTGACACCACACCGACCGTGCCAGGTCTCCAACAATTTCAGAGTGCCCACAGGGGTTTCGTTGCCCGCCCCGGTTTTCGGGTTTCCCGAGCCGATCAGTCCGGACTGGCCAACTTGAGTCGGATGATCGTGTCGATGGGATCCCGAGCGGACTCCGGCACGCTGATGCGGATCGAGCCCCCGGCCCTTTCGACCGAGACGGCACCTTCCGCTGTGACTAAGCCGGCCTCCGTGATCACACGGTTGAGGTCCGGCAGGACAAGGCCTCCGCTCGGCCACTCGGTGACGTGCAAGTACGCCGTGCTCCCCGAACGCGTGCTGCCGCCCCAGCCGCCGGGCATCCAAGGCCCTCCCCGCGTTCCGTAGATGGTGTGACCGTACCGCCCTAGCCAGTCGCCGACCTCTTCGAGCCTTGCGACGTGTGCCGGATCGAAGGATCCGTCCGGGCGTGCTCCCGTGCTGATCAACAGGTTGCCGTCGCCCGACGCTGTTCCGACGAGCAGCCTGACGATCTCCTGCTTCGACTTGACCTCGCCGGGCGACCAGGCCCAATGCGGGCCAAGCGAAATGCAGCTCTCCCAAGGCCGCTCGTCCTGGAACATTCCGAGGCGCTGCTCCGGCGTGTCGAAGTCCCCCGGGAGGCTCGCCCGGTTGTTGATCAGTATGTGCGGCTGGAGCTCGCGGACGGCAGCTTCGATCTCGGCCGACTTCCACATGTCCGCGAGGTACATCCCGCCCCACCAGAGCGCGTCCCACCACAGCACCTCGATCCGGCCGTAACCCGTCATGAGTTCCCGGACGGTGTCGTGCATGTAGCGGATATAGCGGTTGTGCCGCGGTCCGGCGCGCCGCGTCGCGCCGGACCGCGCTCGCCAATAGGGCGGGGCGCGCACCGGCTCGGTGACGGCGGGATCGAGGGGCTGATAGTCCGGGTGGTGCCAGTCCCGCTGGGAATAGTACACACCGAACGGCATGGCCTGCTTCCGGCACGCCTCCGCGAGCTCCTTCAGGTAGTCTCTGCCGAATGGCGAATTCGTGATCTTGAAGTCCGAGTGCGCGGTGTCCCACATGTGGAAGCCGTCGTGGTGCTTGGCGACGGCAATGACGTATCTCATGCCCGCGCCGCGGGCCATTCGGACCCACTCGTCGGCGTCGAAGTGCTCCATCCGGAACTGTCGGGCGAACGCCTCATACTCCTCGTCTGGGATCGTGCCCTCCCCGGGGTCCGGAAAGGCATGGGTCTCACGGCTCCAGCTGAGGTCGGCCCCCTTGAAGCTGGACAGACCGTAATGTATGAACAGGCCGTAGCGGGCTTCACGGAATCTGCGGACGCTGGCCTCCGGGGCGCCCCTGTAGTCGGCCCATTCTCCTGCGCTGAAGGCTTGGTACAGATGGGCCGGCTCCCGAGGGCGGCTGTCCGTGGCCGGCACGGACCACTGCGCCGGAACGGCCACCGCCAGTGCCAGCCAAGCCCCGATGCCGGCCGCTGTCCGCATTAGGGTTGACCTCATCGCCGGCCCAACCCGACCGTGAGGCAAAGAGACTGGGCGATGCCGGGAGCGGCGCAAGTGCGACGCTCCCAAACTCCGCCGACCCGCCGGGGCGATCCTAGAAACCATCCCTGCAGGGAGGGGGGAATGCACTCCCCCTACCAGATGAACTTCAGCGCCAGCTGCATAATCCGCCCCTTGTTCTGCGTACTCGAGACCGCGCCGAAGTTTGGATTCGAGAAGTTGTTTCCGGGTTGCGCGAACACCGGCGAGTTGAACGCATTGAAGGCTTCGGCCCGGAAGTCGACTCGCATGCCCTCCCTGAGGACGTCCAGCCGGAACTGCCGGAAGACTGAGATGTCGAAGTTTGAGGTCCCGTCTCTGCGCAGGATGTTCCGCCCGGTATTGCCGAACGTGAACGGTGCGGGCGTGTCGAAGGCTCCCGTGTCGAACCAGCGTTCCGGCGTCGGGTTGCTCAAGACCCCATTGCCTCGCGCGATGTTGAGCCTCTGGTAGAAACCGCTGCAGCAGTTGAAGTTCCCCGTGTTGGCGATGTCGCCGGCGACACCGACCGTGAAGGGGGCGCCGGAGAAGAACGAGGCGATGCCGTTGACCTGCCAGTTTCCGATGATGTGCCGCAGCGCCTTCGAGGACGGATTCCAGTTCTTGCCAGGACCGAAGGGAAGCTCGTAGACCCAGTTGACCGTCAGGATGTGCGGGACATCGATGGCGGCCACGCTGCGGTCGCCCGACAGGTCATACGGGTTCGGCGTCGAACAGCCCTCCACCCCGAACCAGCCGTCGCAGGCGGTCGAGATTGTCTTTGACCAGGTGTAGGACACGAGGTAGGCCAAGCCGTTGGAATACTTGCGGTCCAGTGAGAACTGGAAGGCGTTGTAGTTCGAGTTGCCGATACTGCGGTCGTAGAAGGTGGGAATCGCAAAGGGCCACGGCTGCCTCTCCGTGATTGGGCCTGGACCCGGCGTCAGGGCCGTGTTGAAGTAGCCGCCCACTCCCAGGCGTGTGCCGCTGGAGCCCACATAGTTGGCCTCAACCACGGTCTCAGGATTCAGCTGATGCTGGATACCGAAGTTCCACTGGGCCGAGTA
>JAJDWM010000275.1 GCA_022825595.1 Bryobacterales bacterium
GCGACCAGCCGATCCAGCGGTCCCGCACCCGCACCCGCAGCGCTCCTGCCTGCCAGCCCAGCAGCGCCAGCCACTCCCCGTCCAGCGTCGCCACCTGCCGCAGGGCCCGCCCGAACAGGCCGTGGAAGGGCAGGTAGTGGCGCTCGGCTCACAGCCGGTGCCAAAGCCGGTGCTCGGCGTGTCCGCGGGTCGGCCGCACTCGCACACAGCACGCAGATCCAGTTCCCGATGCCGCGTCGTGATCGCCCGCAGCCCAACAGCCACAATCCAACTATTACAGGTTTATCTGGAAATGTCCAGCCCTGCCATCAGCCCATCCCCTCACAGCCACCCTTGACACCCAAGTGGCCCAGCCGCACATGCCTGCGCCGAGCCGTGCCTATTGCCCGATTCCCGCCCACTCAACTCCGCCCAGCTACGACCATCCCCCTGACCTCCCACACCCCCCGGACTGAATGCTTACAGTCAAGAAAGGGAAAGACCAAACGCCTTCCCGTTCGTACGAGGTTTCTGCCGGAGCCGCCGCGACGAGCAGCGCGGCTGCGGCCAGCACGGTTCCGATTCGATTGTTTCTCAATTGTCCTCTTTGGTTTCCACTGGCCCGACCTCGCATTTGCCCGGGTTCGTCAGCTTCAGCACGACTGCGCGGTCAGCGAAGGGGTCGCGGTCGTCGCCCACAACCGGGATCAGAGAATCCCGTTCCTTTCTCATTGCCTGCATCTCCGGCGATTGGTCTGAGTCGTCCCACTCCTTCGGCACGTGCCACCGCTGAGGACCCTCCAGCTTGATCCACCGGGAATCCTCGAGCGAATTCCGAAGCTGCTGCAGCTTGTCGTACACGGCTCGGGCCCGTGCGTTCGCCGCTTGTAGGTTCCGCGTCTCGTTTTCGCGCGGTCCGGAACCCCGGAACTCATCGTCGCTCGCGAATCCGTACGGCTTGATTTTCACTGGGCTTTTCTCGGGATCTTCGCGGTCCGCACACTGTTTCAGCTCGTCGAGGATTCTCTCCACTACCGCTTCGCGCGCGCTCCCCAACGTCACGCCCCTATCGCTCAGCCGCCCCTCCTCGAACGCGGCGTTCTCGAAGTGCACCTGGTGTAAGACCGGGACCAGCACTCGCTCGACGATCGGGGGCGGCGGCGGGTTAGCCACCGAAGCGACCGAACCACTAAGAACTGCTGGCACGACAAGAGCGCGTCCGCACTTCCAGAGCGAGAGCATGCAACCTCCCAAGGATGCGCAGGATGCGCCCCTTTTCAGGAAAACTCCGCCGGAGCTGAGGAACTTGCTCAGGTTCCCCTCCAATCCCTCCCACCACGCGCGAAGTTCCACCAGCGCTAGGAGACCGCCGAACCCGGCAAGCACAGAACCCTGGGCGAACTTAGTCCACCGGTCCGCTACTTGCTGCTCCACCAGTTCTGTAGTCGCAGGTCCGTAGTCGGTCCCGATCTTGAAGCACACCCAAAGCGCGGCGAGAACCAGAATTCCGAGTATCGCCAGTAACACGAACCGGCACAGGAATTTCAGTGCTGGGAACACTACCTCCGCAAAGAACGATTCGATCCTTCTCATCACTTTCATTGCGTATCTCCTAGCGCGAGTTTACAGCAACTGCCGCTTTGTGCATCGCTGACACAGCCGGCTCATAGGGCAATCGGAGGCTGGTGCAGGAAGTAGGAATCAGTGGAAGGGACTGGAGTGACCGGGGCTTCCCGCACTGGATTCTGGCGCTGATTTTCTATCGGTGTGCATTGGAGGCCATCGGACCCACTGGATTGGGCTGCCTGTGAGCCACAACTGGGGCACAGCTTGCTATGCGTGCCCCCAAGAGCGGCCCCTCGACATGCGCCGGGAGCGGCGCCCTGGCGGAGGCTTCCGGCCCCCGGAACCTGTATTACCCAAGGCCGCTGGCAGACTGCCTGTCAGGGGCTCAGCTGTTAGATTGCACTCTATTTGGGCCTCAGGGGGCCGGTTCTGATCACTTTGGCTTGACGCCGAATCGGCTGAGAAATCCGATTAGTGCGCAATAGGGGCCACGGCCGCTCCGGCTCCTCCAGTCGCCGCCTATCCGACCGGCCACGGCTTCCAGCGCCCTTTCCTTCTTGCAGTAGCCCCCTTTTGCGGCAGGACGCCTGGCGGCGGGTCTGCAGGCTGGGCCTCTCTGGCGCGATGATACTGGCACCGGGCCAGGGAAGTGGCCCGCGCGAGAGCAATTCGCCGGGCCGTGGCCAGTGCCATGCAGGTGATCTATCGTTGCGATTGCACCGACGATGAATACGTTACACGGGGTCTGTGGCTGAAGGCAAGCTTGTCCGCATGCGGGTCAGGCACATTCCGTTATCTGAACATGTGGCGAGTGGCGAGCGACTACGATACGGGTGGGGGTTGGTGGTCAGGCCGGATTGGTGCCGCTAGGAGCCCGAATTGGGTCCTGAAGGGGTGCGGAGCCCGGCTGCGGGCAGTTGCAGGGACCGCTTGGGCGCAGTTTGGGCACACCTCCCTTGGGGCAGTGCCCAATGGTCTGGCGGCGGAGTCCGCCGCGCCGGTCGCTAGTGCCGCTGCTGCGGCGTCAGGATGAGCTGGAAGGCCTCGTCCGTGCGGGCCGCGAAGTGGCGGTTCGCGACGGGCAGGTAGCGGAAGCTCGTCCGGCAGCGGACCATCGAGACAGCGGCGTTGGTCAGCGCGGCCAGGTTTTGCGGCAGTTTCCTGACGTACGCCCGACAGCGGTCCTCGTCATAGGTGAAGTCCCGCACGTAGTGCAGCCGGTTCTCGATCTCCCAGTGCCCGCGGATGAGCGCGGCCAGCTGCCTCGGCGCAGCCCGCTCCGGACTCAGCGATGTCAGCGCGTAGGACACCTCGAAGCTCGTCTCGCCGCTCTTGACGAGCGTGCGTTCGCGCTCCACGCGCACAGCCATCTGCCGGCCGTGCAGGTGCGCATAGCCGTCCCACTCCGCAGCGCTGAGGTCCTTGACGCTGTAGCGGCGCCGGTCGATGCGCCCGTGGCTCTTCTCGAGGGTCTCGACGTGCGGGCCAGCCGAGAAGTCGCGGTCCTTGAGTTCGTCCAGGATCGTCGGCTGGTTGGCCTTGACCGCTGTCATGAGATAGTCCGCAGCGCACTCCTGCAGCAGGCAGCGCGCCGTTTTGTGCTGGGCGTGCAGGGCGTCCATGGTGACCACCTTGCCGGCCAGCCTGAGGCTGCGGGCCAGCCGCCGCACGGCCGGGATCTCGTTGCTCTTGCTCTCGGTCTCCACTTGGCCCAGCACGTGGCCGCTGCCCTGCTGCACCGCGGCCACCATCATGCGCCGCCCTTGCTCGGTCTGTTTCGAGGCTCCGCGAATGTCCTTGCCGTCCATGGCCAC
>JAJDWM010000218.1 GCA_022825595.1 Bryobacterales bacterium
AGTTCTGGTGAGCTCTTTCCGTGACAAGTGAAGCAGTAGGTCGAAAAGATTGGCAGAACATCCTTCTCGAATACCGGGACACTGTCAGTCGGGACAGCGACGGCTGCGGCAGTAGCGGCGAGCACGCCGCCGAACAGCAGCAGCTTCATACGGCTCGCACCTCGTTCGTGAGGATGTCTCCCACGACGCGCGCTCCGGTGACTGTGACATCGGATGGCGTCTCAAGCCGGCCTGCGTGCGGATAGACAGTCTTGCGGTGGTCCAGTCCGAGTTGGTGCAGCACAGTGGCTGTCATGTCCGGCACGCTGACCCGGTCAATCACTGCCTTGTACCCGAAGTCGTCAGTCTCGCCGTGTGCGAAGCCGGGCTTGAAACCTCCCCCCGCTAACCAGAGGGTGAACGCGTTGCGGTTGTGGTCGCGTCCGTCGCTTCGCTGCGTTGTCGGCAGTCGGCCGAATTCGCCCGCCCACATCACGATGGTCTCGTCGAGCAGGCCTCGCGCTTCGAGGTCTGTCACTAGGGCCGCCGCTCCTTGGTCCGTTTCGGTAGCGATGACAGGCATGTTCTTGCCGAGTTCGTTGTGGTGATCCCATGGCTGGCCCGGCTTCGTGGTCACCTGCACGAAGCGCACACCTGCCTCCACGAGCCGGCGGGCCATGAGGCAACGCGTGCCGTACGGACCGCGGACCGGGTCGTCGATCCCATAGAGCTTCTTGGTGGCCTCGGACTCGCTCTTGATGTCAACGACGTCCATCGCCTCGACCTGCATGCGGGCGGCTAGCTCGAAGTTCTTGATCCGGGCCTCGAGTTCGCTTTCGCCGGGCCGCTCGTCGAGATGGAGTTGGTTGATGCGCGCCAAGTAGTCGAGACTCTCGCGCTGGACTCCGGGAGGCAGTGGCCGGGCCGGCTTCAGGTGGTGAACCGGAGCGCCGGTGGTCGCGAATTCGACGCCTTGGTATAGCGCGGGCAGATAGCCGTTCGCCCAGAGTTGCTTGCCACCGATCGTGTAGCCCTTCGGATCCCGGAGCACAACGTATGCGGGAAGGCTTTGGTTTTCCGTCCCGAGCGCATAGGTAATCCACGCACCCATGACAGGCCGGCCGGGAAAAATCTTGCACGTGAGCAGCATGTTCAACCCTTCGAGGTGGTTGTTGTGCTCGGTGTGCATGGACCGGATGAAGCACAGCTTGTCGACAATTCCCGCGTGGTGGGGCAGGACTTCCGAGACATCCATGCCGGATTCGCCGTGCTTGCTGAATTCAAACGGGGTCGGCAGGAGCGTGTTGTAGTTGCCCGGCTGGTGGATCTCGACGCCGTCCGGGTGAGGCTGGCCAGCATACTTCGCCAGCATCGGCTTCGGGTCGAACAGGTCCATCTGGCTCGGACCGCCGTTCTGAACAAGCTGGATTACGGCCTTAGCGCGGGCAGGGAAGTGCCCTTTCCGGGCGACGAGGTCGTTGTGTGTGATGACACGCTTCGCCCCGGACTCCTCGGCCAGCAGATGGGCGAGCGCTATGCTCCCGAAGCCTAGAGGGCTCAACTCCAGCAGCTTGCGTCGCGATACCAAGGCGGGCCTCCGGGACTCGACCACGACCAGCTTAGAACAATTCCAGGATCAGCGCATGTCCCAAGAGCGGTCGCGCAGTCGAGCGGGCAAGATCAACCTGCGTAGATTGCCGACGGGCATCTAGGCCTTCCGCGAAAACCCGCGGGGACTGGGGCTATCGCGTGGACTGGTCCGCCTTCGCCTTACGGTTGGTCTAGCACGGCAAACAGTTCTTCCGGTCGCGACCTCGGCGCTGCGGCCAGAGCCTCCCGTGCATACCCTCAAGGATCTGTTCGAAGGGAGCCGGGAGTTGTTCGAGGGGATGGCGATCGAGCCTCACGGGAAATGGCTCGCGCCCCGTGCGGTCGTGGACTGGATTCCTGAGCAGGCAGACTCGGCCAGCGGTCGCCACTCGATCGATGTCTGCCTTCCGTCGCGCCGCTTGGAGCCGACCAGCAATCGGTTAGACATTGCCGAGTGGAGTTCTTCCTTTCAAGAGAGCCTTCGCGCACTGATAATGCCAATTCGTATAGGGCTTTCCGAAGTTGAAGAGAGTGCAGCCGGGAGCCGTAGGCTTCCTCCCCGCATAGAAGACCGTTCGGTCTCTCCCCGCATTCGCGGTCAGATCGCAGAACAGGCGGACATAGTCTTTTCCCCCAAGAAACACAATCGGGTCCAAGCCGCTGGACGGCAACATGCAGAAGTCCCGGTAGGAATCCCGTCGACGCCTCCGCTTGAACAATTCCACGTTCTTGGCCTTACTGAACGTTATGTCGTACTTGGGAGTCAGGAAGCTCGCAGAAATCAGCCCCCATCCGGCGGAGAGGATGAAGAGGCGGTCGAGACCAAGGGACTCGTGCTTCGCCATAAACTCATATGTCCTGTTCGAATAGAGCTGCCACGCCGGCAGGAGCCCATGCGGGTTCTGGCCTGAGTGGTTGTTGTACGACTTGAGGACGTCGCGCCATGACTTGCCGTCGGCATGGGACGGGTCGTCTGGCCGGGCGTACGTGAACCCGTCGCCGACGGGCGCCGCAGCCGGATCCGCGACGAACATGATCGGTCGGCCATCGGGTGTTCCGAGATGGCCCGCATCTTGGCGCTTTCTCGCCGCGCATTGGATCACTACGATCACGACGGCTTCTCCATAGCGGCGACTACCCTCTTCAGTGCCTCAAGAAACTCCGGATCGTAGTCTTCATCCACGTGATTGGAATTCCACAGTCCCGAGGATCGCACCTTCTCGCGGTTGCAATGCCGGCCAAGCCAGGTAAGGGATGGCGGATCGAGCGGCTGCTTGCCGTAGTTGCTCAGAAGAGCAATCGAATTCCGCTCGATGAATCCGCGGAGGCTCGCGGGTCCTGGCTCGTCGTCAGCCGGTAGCCAGAGGAAGGGCATGGCTCCGATCACCGTGCTCACGTCTTGCTCCGTCGGCCGCTCCGACTTGCGAACCTCGGGTGGTGCGTGACTCCCGAAGTCGTCCCATGTCGGACAAGAGAGGGAATCCCGCTCGATCAGCGCTGCTCCCACGACCCGTCTGAAGATTGATCCCCGGTGGTTTCCCGCTCCGGACTTCGCCGATCCCTTGTGCTGCCGGAGACGGTTCCAAAGCGTACTCTTGGCGCCCGGCTTGAGGGCGTGAGTCCCGACACGGACGACACGGGCACCCTCGCCGGAGTCCGTCCGAACCTCGCCAGGTTCGGTGAAAAAGTAGACCCCGCGCCTCGGCCACGCTGCTCTGCCGCTGCAATCCGACAGCCTCCGCGTTCCCCTCAGGCGATGCTCTAGCTCAGCCAGCAATCCATAGAACCGCTTCAGATGGTCAAGCCGCGACATCATCGTTCAAGTATTGTCACAGGAAGGCAGAAGCGCGTCGCGTTCGGTCCTGGGCCTCGGTTCGGTCTCTGGCACGCAGATGTTGAGAGTAGCGACATCGCACACCTACGTTGACCACCAACGATAGGGTCGACGATTACCCCATTGCGGCTCGTATCCCTTGGGACGCGAGCAACCACATTCGAACGAGGACTCATCCGCCGATGCGGATCTCGAAGCGTAGGAGGACAAGGCAAAGCTGGAGAGCCGCAGCACCCGGTACGGTCAGTCCCAGTCTTGGGGTGGCAAGCGCCAGACCGTCTTCGTAGGTCCGGGAAACCGCGCGAAGCGACCCCGGCTCCAAGGCGTTGCGGCCCCGGCATCGACGACCTCGCCAGTGTGATGCAGTTCCCGTGATCGAGACCACACCCGCAGTGTTGATCGCGTGTTCCGGCGTGTTTTGGGACTTACATGTTCGGGCGAACTCAGTGAGGACGGACCCACGCTGTCGCACCCATCGGTGCGATGGCATGACCAAGTCCTGCCAGGCTCGGGCGAGAGATCCTACCAGGAAGAATCAATCCGGCCTTTCGCTTATGGTCCTGCGGCCTAGCTTGACGGCCAACGCATCCTCATGCTCGTCACCCCACGTGGCGAGCCTCTCCGCCAGTTCCTTCACCACGTCCGGCCGGGCTGAGACCAAGTTCTGCGTCTCGCCGGGATCATCCTCCATGTCGTACAACTCGTCAACGCGCATACGAGGCCAAGCCTGAAAGTCGCGCAAGATCAGTTTCCAGCGCTCAGTGCGAATGGCTCGCTCTTCGAACAAGACCCCGTCGATGCCCTTTTGCGAGATGTTCTGGATCACGATCTCCCGATTCCATTCGTCTCGTCCGCCAACCAAGTCGGCAATCAGGCTGCGGTCCGAATAGTCCCTATCAAGCCGACCATAGAGACCTGCGGCGTCCATGATCGTTGGCATGAGGTCCACGGAACTCACCCCCGACTGCCAGGCGACCCCAGCAGGGAGGACTCTGGGGTAGTGCATGATCAGCGGCAGACGGGCGGCCTCGTCGTACGCAATGCTCATCCCCGCTAGTGTTCCAGGACGGTCGATCCATGTCCGTCCGTGCTCGGTGGTGAGGATGACGAATGTGTTGTCGAGTACATTGCTGCTTCGCAGCGCATCAATCATTCGTCCGATCTCCTCATCGAGCGCGGTGACTGAAGCGTAGTACTCCTCGTGCTCAACGTTCTTGCCCTCGTACGGCTCGTGGAACCTCTTCGGGGGATTGTTTGGCTCGTGTGGCGAGTAGTAGGACTGGTAGAGGAAGAACGGCCGGTCAGCGTTCTCCTCGATGAACTCGACGGCACTGTCCGTCTGGACGGTAGGCCTGTAGCGTGACTTGTGGGGCTCGCCCAGCCAATGATGGATTTGCGAGTTGAAGCTCTTCCAGACGTCGAAGAAGCCCGGGTTTCTTTCTCCCAGGTGCCACTTGCCAATGTGTGCGGTGCGGTAGCCCGCGTTGTTGAGGAAGTGCGGGAAGTTGTCCCACAGGTCGAATCGCGGATCCGCGAATGGATCGGGTATCGGTTCCTGGTAGACATTGTTCGACCCACTCGGCACGTAGGGATACGTGTTCTTCCGCATACCGTGCTCGTGGGGGTACTTCCCAGTGAGGATCGAGGCACGGCAGGGGCCGCAAAGGGGCTGCGGAGCGTAGCAATTGTCAAATCGGATGCCGTCCGCGGCCAGTTGATCGATGTTCGGCGTGTGGACATCCGAGCGACCATACGTGCCGATGGCGTCTCGGCGGCACTTGTCAAGCAGTATGAACAGGAAGTTCGGAGGGTCTTGGTTGCCAGCCGGATCGCGACCGGATCCGGCTCGGGCCGAGGACTGCCCCGCCGCCGAGGCGCTCCCGAGTAGTCCCAGCCCGCCGGATGCGCTGAGAAACGAGCGTCGATTGACTGATTGAGGCATGGCTTTCTCCCCCTATCCCCACTGCCAGCGCAGCTCGAACTTCGGATTGGTACTCCACTTGCCCTTCGAGAAGTCCGGCATCTCCACCACCTTAGACTTGGCGGCGATCGATTGCTCGCTCAGGGGGCCGATTGCGCTCCACGTCACAGCGTCAACGATCGACACCGGCGGCGGCGTCCCATGCCGCAGGCTCTCTGTCCAGCCGCGCAGCTCCATCCAGTCCGCGCCGCTGTGTCCGAACCGCAGTGCTCGCGCGCTGTACATCTTCCAGATGGGATGGTCGAACTCGTCAAGGAAAGGGTTCAGCGAACGCCACTGCCGGGCATCTACCGCCTTGCCGTCCCAATGCCGTTCCTGCACCCAGATCGAGCCCTCCCCCGGGAACGGCCAGCGGACCATGCCCTTTGTCCCCTGATACTTGTGTCCGTCGTCACGGGGATGCCAGCTCTGGATGTCGTGGAAATTCAGCGCCGTGCGGCCGTCCTCAAGTTGCACAAGGACATTCGTGCGATCGGAGTTGGTGTAATCGCGCTTCGCGTTCGGGTGATTGGGTCCCCATCGGTCCTCGGCGTATTGGTTCATGCCCCGGGAGACGCCGCCCATTGCGATCACGGACTCAATGCGAGTCCCATGGTTGATGTCCATCAGCATCGCGACAGGGGCGAACTGGTGAGTGGGATACAGGTTCCCGTTGCGGGTGATCGAGTGTTCTCCGCGCCACCTGAGCTCGCCTTTATCGGCGAACCGCGAGTCGAACATCACGCCCCGGACATCGTGACCGTACCCGGATTCGCAATACACGATCTCTCCCAGCAGGCCAGCACGCGCGATGTTCAGCACTGCCAGCGGTTCACGGCGGTACACCCAGTTCTCGAGCATCGTGGCGGACACACCCGTCCGCTCGGCCGTTTCAACAAGCTGCCAGCACTCGTCGACCGTGACCGCCGCCGGGACTTCGATGGCAGCGGCCTTTCCTGCTTCGAGGGCCGAGACAGCCATGGGAGCGTGCCATTCCCAAGGCGTCGCGACAATCACGCCGTCCAGATCTTCGACATCGAGGAGGCGACGGTAGTCCTCGGGGCCGCGCGCGTAGATCCTAGGCTCAGGTTTCCCGGCATCCACGCAGGTCTTGCGGGCCTTTGCCGCCGCATTGTCGTCGAGATCGCAAATCGCCGCGACTTCAATTCCTGTGAGATCGAGCAACGGTCGCAGCAGAGATGACCCGCGCGAACCCGCACCGATGATGCCCACGCGGACAGGTGTCTCGGCGGCTCGCGTCTCAGCGGCTGCAAGGGCGGCGGCGACGCCCACAAACGTTCGTCGGTCAATTCTGTTCATGACGGTTCCTGATGGTGGCTTGGTCGGGGCCGAGCCGGATCCGGCTCCATGGTACAGCGCCTAGTGCGGATCGGATCGTGCCATAAGCACCCGACGGGAGAATCGGCTTGTCACGTCGTGCCATCTGCCCGTCGAACGCTAGTTGGTTCGCCGCGAGAACGATCACCGCGGGCGCACCCATCGTGGGAGCAGGCCGCTTTGTCCGTGGTCCTGACCTCGATGTAGGACCACTGAGGCTGACCGAGAACAAGGATGTGAACAGGTACAGTTGAGTCACTCGCGAAGTCATGGAGCCAAAGACGATGAAAAAACGGACATTGGTCTTACGGGGTGGTTGGGTACTTCCAGTCGTCTCTGTCGCGGCATTCTTGTTCGCCGCAGACGAAAGCCCGCTTCCCAAGCCGACACGCATCAACAAAGCGATCGAACTGCTCGCTCAAGATCAGCCGATCTACTACTTCACCGAAGGTCGCGGTGGAAGTCAGGGCGGGTTCAAGGAGGGTCTTCGCTTGGCGCAGACTTGGGCGGATCTGATCATCTACGAGATGGAGTTCGGCCCCTACGACGTGGCCGAGCTACGCGAGTTCATGGCCGGGCTGGTTCAAGGCGGTCCCACGCCCAGCGGACACCGTACGCCGGCCGTCCAAGTCGTCGTTCCGTTTAGCGGTTATGATGCCGCGACGGTGCGTGCGAATCACTGGGTCGTGCAGCAGATTCTTGCTGCTGGGGTCCACGGGATCACGCTCTGTCATGCGCGCGACCCGGCGGCTGTTCGGGAGTTTGTTCGGGCGGCCCGCTTTCCCCACCATCGCCAAGGTGTGGACGGAGGGCCGCTCAAGGAGGGGCTGCGCGGTAACGGAGGGCAAGCCAACGCGGCCCAAATCTGGGGGCTGTCCCCGCAGGAATACATGCGCCGGGCGGATGTCTGGCCTTTGAATCCGGAAGGAGAGATCCTGATCGGGCTAAAGATCGAGGACAGGTACGCATTGGCCGTTGCCGAGGACTCTGCGAGCGTGCCGGGTGTCGGGTACGCAGAATGGGGCCCTGGTGACATGGGCCTTTCTCTCGGCTACCCGGAGATCCACGACCCGCCGTATCCGCAGATCGTCGAGCAAGCGCGCCAGACGGTCTTGGAGGCGACGCAGGCGGCCGGGATTGCATTCCTCGACGTTGTGACTGTTGAGAACGTTGAGGAACGCTTGGGCGAAGGCACGCGGATCGGAGCGACGCGCAGCCGAGAGGCTGCAGAGCGAGGTCGGCGGTTTACGAAGCGACCGCAACCGTAGGCGAATCACTGGCCACAGATTCGACAGATACAGAGCTCGGTCTTGATCGTTGCGCCGGAGCTAGAAAGCAAGCTTGGCCATTAGTTGGAAGGTCCGGGGGAACCCGCGCGTGCCTGGAATGCTGCCGAAGTCATCGGACCCGAACACGGTCCTGGGCCCGCGCCAGTTGACATTGTTCAGAACGTTGATGAATTCGAACCGCAGCGTGATGCTGGCTTTCTCTGACAGCCGAATGTTCTTCTCGGCCGAAGCGTCCCAATTGAACAGGGAGGGCGTACGTGCCTCATCCGTTGTGTGGGGACCCCCGCCGATCCTCAATCCCTCGGTCGGGACGATGGAGTCGGCCCTCAAGTAGCGTTCCGGATCCCTGCCGGGGTCTTCCGCGGCGGAGACGCGCACGCTCTCCGGCCGCTGGTGCCCGAACCCGTACGCCTGCAGCGGATTCTCGTTCTGGGTGATCACCAGCGGAAAGCCGCTCCTGAGCGTCCCCGATATGGAGAGCCCCCATCCGCCAAAGATCCGGCCTCGCGCCTTGGTCTGGTAGTTCAGGTTGATGTTCGCCTGATGCGGCACGTGCAGCCGGGAAGGCGAGTAGTCCGAGTCGAGCACCGGGCACTTGCCCGACGCGCATGCGTCCGGCGTGTTGTAGATCTGCGACGTCAGGCTCTCCCCGAGGGTGTTGTCCTCGTACACGTTGTCGTGATGGATGGTGCGCGTGTAGTTCACTCGGGCACCCCACGATCGGCCGAATCGGCGTTCGAGTTCCGCGCGAAGGCTGTGATACGCCGACCTGCCTGCCGTGACGTGACGCGCATAGACGTTCCGGAAGTGCGGGAACGGCCGCAGCAGCTGTCCCAGCGGAAGCAGGGTTTCGCCGGCGAATTCGCCGAACCTAGCATCCCCGCAGAAGGGGTTCTCTCGCCTCTCGTTGAGCCTGTCTCCGAGTTCAAGGTACGGATCGGCCAGCTGGTTGATGTTGATGACCGAGTCGAGCGTTCCCCCGATAGGCAGGTCGGATCCCCGGCTGCCGACATATCCGACCTTCACGGCTAGGTCCTTCTTGATCTCGCGCTGAATGTCCAGCGACCACTTCGTGATGTACGGCGAATCGCGGTGCTGGTCGTTGAAGTACACGTCTCCGCCAATGTTCTGGAAGCGTCCGCTCGCGTTGCCCGTCGGATCGAGGATTCCGTGCGGGAACGGATTCGAGGCCGTGGCCACTGGTGGCACGATGCCATCAACGCTCGCGGGCAGGTTCGTGACGGCCGTGAATCCGTATGTCCCCGTGTAGGAGGCGCCCGTGTCGCGCGGGATCGCGTACGGGGCCCAGAAGACCGCAAGCCCTCCGCGGACGACGGTCGCCGAGTCCAGCGAGTAAGCGAAGCCCACTCGCGGGCCAAGCTTGACAGCCGGAGGGTTCCACTGGTGGTCCGGGTTGCCGTCCACGCCGGCGTACATCAGCCCTCCCTTGAGCGGGAATCCAGGCAGGGACTGCTCAAGGTCCGCAGTCGTGCCGACTTGAGCGGGGAAGGCCTTGCCCCGTTCCCAGCCGACCGCGAAGTCGCTGCCGTGTTCCCGCAGTCCGGACTCGTGCTCGACTCGCAGGCCGAGGTTTAGAACCAAGCCGGGAGAGACCCGCCAGTCGTCCTGAACGAATCCCCCGAAATAGGCCACGAAGAAGTCGGCAGGTGTCGCCAGCGTGGCAGTCCCGCCGTTTGGAATCCCGAGCAGAAGCTCCGCCAGAGCGTTGCCGGAACCCGTGACCGGCCGCAGCGGGTCTGGGCCCTGCGTGAAGCGCTTGGCGAAATCCATCGAAAAGCCGTTGCCGAAGCTCGCGCTGTGAAGCCCCAGCCGCCTCCACTGGGCACCAAGCTTCAGCGTATGGTTGCCGAGGAGGACAGAGTAGGATCCGCTCGCTTCGCGTGAGGTCCAGTTGACATCGTCGTTGGTGCGCGCTCCGTGTGTCCGGCCGCCGTTTCCGTAGTCGGTCACGCTGATGGCGGGGAACTGCCCCAAGTAGCCCTCCTGCGCGTAGATCTTGTCCAGGAAACTGCCTTGGATTCCGATCTGCTGCCTCAGGTCCTGCTCGCTGAACTCCGGGCTCGACCAAGAGTCGTCGAAGTACGTCTGCCCGTAGCGCATGGTCAGCACTGAAGAGGCCGTCAGTACCGTGCTGGCGTTTAGCGCCAGTGCCTCGACCTGCCTGCCGAGCGTCGAGGCTCCGATGCTGAAGGCTGGCCGCGTGTCGGAGTTCAGCAGGTCTTGGTAGTGGCCGAAGAGCGGCTCCTGCGACTGGTAGTGCAGGAAAGTGCCGGAGAATGTCCACTTCTCGCCTGCCGAATGGCTCAGGTTTCCCGTGGTCTGGATCGCTCGGACGGTCTGAATGCCGGACGTCGAGATGCGTCCGCCCGGGCCAAGGCTCGAGAGCAGGCCTGCAAGGGCCGTGCCGGTGGGATCTAGGCGGTCAGTCGGCAGGCGATTGTTGGGCAGCGGTGATCTGGCGCCGCCGGAATCGAGACTTGCCGGGTCATAGATTGTTGCGCCACTTTCGGAGAAGTCTCCTGTCGCTTCGGCGGGCGTCGGCAGGGTGATCGTGGTGTTGCCGATCGCATCGTCCGAGTACCCTTCTGATGCGACCCAGAAGAAGGTCCGGCCGCGCCGGATCGGGCCGCCGAACGCGCCGCCGGCCAGGTTGTAGGGCGCGCTGCCCAGATCATCGCGGCCGATCAGCCCCCTGTCGAGGTCCCGCTGCTGGAAGTACGCCAGCCTTCTCCACACCGTGTCCAGCTGGCCGGGTCGGAACTGGTAGTGCGCGCTGCCCGCCCACTCGTTCGTGCCGCGGCGGTGGATCGTGTTGAACACCCCCCCGCCGGTCCGGCCCATCTCGGCGTCGTAGGTATTGGTCTGGACCTTCAACTCCTCGACCGCTTCGAAGATCGGGATGATGACCGACCGGTTTCGCAAGTCGGTCATCGAGACGCCGTCGATTGTGTAGTTGTTCCCGCGCAGCGGACCCCCGCCCAGCGACAGTAGCGAGGAGTTCGTCTGGTCCGACTGCTTGACCCAGACTGGGTTCCCGGTGTGGACCACGTTCGGCGTGGTCACCGCCAAAATGAACACGTTCCGGCCGGGCGAGGGAAGGCTCTCGATCTGCTTGCGGTCAATCATCGAGGCGACTGACGCCGAGCCGTTCTCGATCATTGGGGCCGCCGAGCTGACCGTAAGCGTCTGGTCCAGGCCGCCGAGCTCTAGGGTGATGTCCTCGACCAGGGCGACAGAGATGCCCACGGTCAGCCCTTCGTGGCGTGAGCTTGCGAACCCCTCCAATTCCGCGAGAATCGAATAGGTTCCCGGGCTGACGTTGGCGAACGAGTACTCCCCGGTCTCATTGGAGGACGTACGGCGCACGGTTCCCGTGTTGGCGTCCTCGAGGGTCAAGCTCGCGCCCGGTATCACACCGCCGGCCGTGTCTTGGACAGTTCCGCGGATCCCTCCTTGGAACGATTGCGCCCCGATGCCGGCCACCACCATCAGGGTGGCCAAGAACAGGCCAATCGCGGCCCAAACGAGTCTCACCGCGATCGCTATCGGTCGCTGCCTGTGCATGAGTCCGCCCGCTGCGCCGAGCGATGGCGCACCGATGCTTACCTCCTGTCGAGACAAGGCCATTCGGTCAGGGGGAGGTGACCCAGATCGGCGAGCTCCAGGCGACCTGTCTGTCACGGTCCGACTGACGCACCCGGAGATAGTAGAAGTCGGCCTCCTCTTCCGGAGCGGCGCTGTCGGTGTACTCGAAGTCGACCGTCTGGGCGTCCGGTGTCTGCCGGTAGACGCGACTGTTGTTCTTCACGATCTCGACTTCGCCGAGGGTGTCGGTGCCCTCAACGTGCACTTGGAATGTCGGCGGGCC
>JAJDWM010000035.1 GCA_022825595.1 Bryobacterales bacterium
CCCTGTCTGCCCGAATCGCCTCGAATTCGGGCTCCATTGCCTCCCTCACCGCGACAAAGCGTTCTTCGTAGCGGTCTAGGATGGCCTCAATCTGTTCGCGCTGCTCGCTGTCAAGGGCCAGCCTCTTGGTGAGGTCCTGCAGCAGCCATTGCCGGTACTCGGCTGGCGAGAGCCGCCTGCCGCGACCGCCGGTGAACGCTCTCCACCGAGAGACACCGGCACCCGCCAGCCCGCCCGCAACGAAGGCCGAAGCCAGCGTCAGCGCTGCTCGCCTGCGCCCTTGCACGTCCGTCATTCCCCTGACCAAGCCGCCATCCAGACGACGCCCTCATGCTCGTCCAAGGAGTCGACCATCAGGACTTCGACGTAGTTCGACGAGCGCATCACGGCGTCGTCCTCCCGCCCAGCCTGCACCCACAGGAAGGCGCCGAGAATGGCAGTTGCCACGAGCGCGCAGGCGGCAGTGCCGGGCGCCCATCGGCTGAGCCACCCGACCCATCCGTTCTGTCGCCGCTTCCGGGCGTCGATCCGTGCCCAGACCTCCGCGACGAAGCTGGGACTCCACCGATCCTCGGGCTCTGGGGAAGCCTCCCTCCAGAGCTGCGCCGCCGCCACTAGGGACGGCTTCCGTCCGGTCCAAGGAGTCGCGCCGCGGCATGCCGCGAACAGGCCGTCCAGGACCCAGTAGCGTCTAGCTTTCATCGCTCTTACCCCCTTGCTGTGCTGACCGCTGCTTCGCTTCGGCCACCAGCGCTTCGTAGGCTCGCAAGGCCCGCTTTCGGGCCCGGAAGAGGCGCACCTTGAGCACATTCGTGCTTACCTTGTACTCGACGCTCAGCTCCTTCAGCGAAAGACCGAGGATGCCCTTCAGCGTCAGCAGTTTCCGGTCGGCGTCGGACACCCGGCTCAGCACCAAGTCCAGTAACTCCCGCGCCGACTGCTTGTGGCCGTCCTCGATGGCCCGCTTCTTGCTCAGCGCCGCGTCCAGTGCAACCACCTGCTCCTCACTGAGGTCAGCCATCCTGGAGACGACGTTGCGCCGCTTCCGCCGCAAGTGGTCGTAGCAGGCATTGATCGTCAGCCTGTAGAGCCACGGCTCGAACACCTGCGGCGACCGCAGCTGCTTGAGCGACCTGTACAGGCGGATGAAGACCTCTTGGCCGACGTCCTCCACCTCGTCGCTGCGCCCGATGACCCGGTAAACCGTCCCTAGGATGCGCTTCCTGTAGGTCCGGATGATCACACCGAAGGCCAGTTCGTCGCCGGACTGGGCCTTCACCACGATCTCGGGGTCAATCAGCATTCAACACAGGCCCGCTGCGCTTACGCCTACACTCCAGTCGTTGCCCTCCTGACAGGCAATGGCGCACTCGGATGAACTCAGGTTACGACAGCACAGACGCAGACCCGCCGACGGTACCCACGGCGTATGCCAGACCGATCCCACTCCGGGTGCCCCAGCACGCTGCTTACCTGTCCGGATCTCTTGGCTGCCGAGGTGCGTGGTCCGGGGCCGCTCAACCGTCGTCCGACCGAGATCCGAAGCGTCGCTCAGAGTAGGTCCGCAAGGTCGTCCAGGCTCAGCCGATTCGAGTAGACAGCCATTCCGAGCGCGGTATGGACCCCCATGCCAAGCAGCGCTTCGACCTCAGCTAATGACGCGATGCCGCCCGCGGCCGTGATCTCGTGGCCGGTTGCAGCCCTCAGGCGGCGGTACCAGTCCAAGTCCGTGCCCTGCATCGTGCCCTCGTTGTCCACGTAGGTGCACAGGAAGGCTCCGCAGTACGGTTCCAGTTCGGCGATCACGCGCTCGGCCTGCAGATTGGTCGCCTCGCGCCATCCCTTCACGACGACTCGGCCCTTCATCGAGTCCAGTGACAGGATCACGCGCTCGGCTCCGATCTCGCCGGCCAGGCGCCGCAGGAACGCGAAGTCGGGTCCGTCCGGGCCGAACGCCGAGGTCCCCACGATCACGCGCTCGGCTCCGGAGTTGATCATGTCGCGCGCGCTGGCGGCTGTTCTCACGCCTCCGCCCACCCACGTGCGGGCCTGGCCCGCGACACGTCTTACGATCGGCAGGTTCGAACCTTGGCCCAAGGCCTGGTCCAGATCGATCACCTGCACGACCGGAAAGCGGCGGAACCGTTCCAGCATGGCCTCGGGAGATTCGGCCTCCAGTGCCTTCTCCCGGCCACGCACGAGCTGGACAACCTTGCCCCCCATCAGGTCAATGCAGGGGATCACTTTGGGCCGGCTGGCACTAGTGTCTGGGAACATTCGCGTATTGCTTCCTCAGTTCGGGTCGCTGCCGGGAAGCAGACGAACCGGGATGCCCTCTTTCGCGAGCAGGTGCTTGAGGCCGTTGGATGTGTAAGTTCCGTAGTGGAATATTGAGGCGGCCAAGGCTGCGTCAGCCCGACCTTCGGTGAGGACCTTGACGAAGTCTCGAGGCTTGCCGCCGCCGCCGCTGGCGATGACCGGGATGCGCGTCGCCTCCGACACTGCCTGCGTCAGCTCGCAGTCATACCCTTCCTGCGTTCCATCCGCATCCATTGAGGTGAGCAGGATCTCACCCGCACCCAGCGCTTCACCGCGCTGCGCCCATTCGACGGCGTCCGTCCCCATATCGCGGCGACCGCCGTAGGTGTTCACGTTCCAGCGCCGGTCCGCGACCCGCCGGGCGTCGATCGCCAGCACGACCGCTTGTGCGCCAAACTCCTCGGCCAGCTCGCGGAGCAGTTCCGGGCGCTCTACTGCCGCGGTGTTCACCGAGACCTTGTCGGCCCCGACCATGAGGATCTTGCGGGCGTCCTTGACAGAGCGAATCCCGCCGCCCACCGTCAGGGGGATGAAGACCTTCCGTGAAGTCCGGTCCACGACGTCCGCCATGGTGTCGCGATGGTCGCTGGAGGCGGTAATGTCCAGGAACACCAGCTCGTCGGCGCCGTCGCGGTTGTAGCGGTCGCTCAATTCAACGGGATCGCCGGCGTCGCGCAGGCCCACGAAGTTGATACCCTTCACGACACGGCCGCCAGTGACATCAAGGCAGGGGATGATGCGCTTTGTCAGCACGGCTGAACTCCGAGGAAGTTGCGAACGATCCGCTGTCCCAGCGGGCCGGACTTCTCCGGGTGGAACTGCACGCCGAACGTGTTGCCGCATTCGAGCGCGGCACAGAAGGTTTGGCCCGCGTAGCGGCAGACTGCGGCCGCCCTCTCTCCCGCAGCCTGGGTCGGAACGTAGTAGCTGTTCGCGAAGTAGACGTACGGCTCGTCGCCTACGCCCTCAAAGAGGCGCGATTCGGGCCGGACCTGAAGGCAGTTCCACCCCATGTGCGGAACGCGCGCGCTTTGCGGGAAGCGCACTACGCTGCCCGCATAGATCCCCAACCCCTCCTCCGCCGCCTCCTCGCTGCTGTCGAACAGGGCTTGGAGGCCTAAGCAGATGCCCAAGAATGGGACGCCCGCCGCGATCCGGTCGCACAGGGCCGACCGCGAGTCCAATTGGTCCAATGACCGCAGGAGCTGGCCATAGTTTCCGACTCCCGGGAGAATGATCCTGCTGGCCTTCCGCAATCCGGACGGATCGCTAACGATCCTGAATGGAGCTCCGATGCTCTCCAGCGTGTTGGCGACCGAGCGCAGGTTGCCAGCGCCATAGTCGAAAACGGCTGTCACGTCAGACCCCCCGTTGGAGCACGCCCTTGGTGCTAGGCAGCTGGTCCTTCAGCCGATCGTCCGTGGAACAGGCGAAACGCATGGCCTTGGCCCAGCATTTGAACAGCGCTTCAATGCGGTGGTGGCTCGAGCGTCCGTACAGTACGCGGAGGTGCAGGTTTGCGCCGCAGTGCACGGCGAATCCGTCGAAGAAGTCGTGCAGCAGTTCGGCCTGGAGGTCTCCGACGAGCCGAAAGCGGCATGGCGCGTGGTAGACGAGGGCGGGCCGTCCGCTGAGATCGACCGCGGCGGCCGCAAGGGTCTCGTCCATCGGCATCAGGAAGTAGCCGCTGCGAAGGATTCCGACACGGGCCCCGAGCGCTTCGCAGAAGGCTTGGCCCAGGACGATCCCGCAGTCCTCAACCGTGTGGTGCTGGTCCACGTCCAAATCCCCTTTGGCCCGCAGCCGAAGGTCAAAACCGCCGTGCTTGGCGAAGGACTCGAGCATGTGGTCGAAGAAACGGATGCCGGTAGACACGTCGTACGTACCGCGCCCGTCGATGGCCAGCGAGGCCTGGATCTGGGTCTCGCGCGTGTCGCGCGTGACTTCTGCTGTGCGCGGGGGTTTCATATCAGGACGTCTTCGATTTGGTTGACGCTCTCAAGTACTGCGTCGGCTCCCCGTCTCCGGAACAGGCCGGCCGTTTCCCTGTAGCGCGGCGTGCCCGGGGTCGCGATGCCGATGAAGCGCACTCCTGCGCCCTTTGCGGCCCGCTGGTCGTCCACATTGTCTCCGACGTACACCATCTTCGCCCGTGGCACTTGGCGTGCGATCTTGAGCAGTCCGTCGGGGGCGGGCTTGAGGTTTGGGACCTGCTCGTGGGTGATGATCGGGTCGAAGCGCACTCCCTCGCAGAAGCGCTGCAGCGAGTGGAGGGCGGACTCCATGCCGCGGCCTGTGAAGATGGCCAGTCGGCGCGTCGCCCCAAGCCGCTCCAGCAGGCCATCAGATGGCAGCCATCGCTCGTCGCGGATGAAGCCGTCGCCGTTGCGGCCCCAGTAGAGGTCCCGGCCGAACCGTCGCACCTCGGAATCCTCCACGACGACGCCGGCGTCGCGGATGACCTGCAGCGCGATGTGCGAGTCGTCGTTGAACCCACCTTCATTCTTGATTTGCACGATGTCGTCCTGTGTGATCTCCGCTCCGCAGAAATGCCGCACCGTCTCGATGAGGGCCCGGCGGAAGGTCTGGGACGGGTCCACCAGGACGCCGTCCATGTCGAAGACCACGATTTCGGCCCTCATTTTCCGAGGACCTCGCGGAAGGCGGCCACAAACTGGGCCGTCTCGCCCAGCGGGCCAACCGTGACCCGGGCCGCGCCGGGCAGGTATGCGGACTGGTCGCGGATCAGGATGCCCATTGCCGAGAGCCGCTCACAGGCTCTACTGCAGCCTTCTCCGAGTTCGAAGAGCACGAAGTTGGCGCGGCTTGGCCAATACCGGATGCCAAGCCGGTCCAGAGTGCTGCAGAGCACCTCGCGGGCCTCGAGCACTTGGCGCACGTACTCGCGCACGTAATCGGTGTCCTCCATCGCTGCCAGCGCACAGCGCACAGCCAGCGAGTTGACCCCGTAAGGAGACTGTCCTTTCCTGACGATCGCGATGTTCCGGTTCTGCGATACGGCCATCCCCAAACGCATGCCTGCCATGCCGTATGCCTTAGAGAAAGTGCGCGCGACGAAGAGGTTGGGCCAGTCCTTTACCAAGTCCACCATCGTTTCGCCGTGGAAGTCGAAGTACGCCTCGTCCACCAGGACCACCCGGCGGTCCGCGGCCGCCAGGATGTGCAGCACTTCATCCCTCGAGGCCACCCCGCCGGACGGGTTGTTGGGCGTGGCGATGCAAACGGCCTTGGTGTTCGGCCCGATGGCCGCCGCGATCTCTTCGGCTGGGAATGCCAACTCCGAGCCCCTATATGGCACTTGGATGGGGACGCCGCCGACCAGCTGTGTGTAGAAGCGGAACATGGCGAACGACGGCTTCGGCATGATCACTTCGTCGCCGGGATTCACGAAGGCGTGCAGGATGCCGTTGATGATCTCGTCCGTGCCCGCCCCAATCGTCACCTGATCGCTGTCCACCCCGAAGTGCGCGCCGAGTCGACGCAGAATCTCCGCGTATTCCGGGTAGGTTGCGAGAAAGCCTCGGCTCGCGGCTTGGCGAACGGTCTCGAGAACTTTGGGAGAACACCCGATGACGTTCTCATTGAAGTCCAGACGCAGCTTCTCGGAGCGACCCTCCAATGGGGGGTTGTACGGCGACATCCGGCGGACCGCTACGCTCGGTTCGGGCGCTTCAGGCATTGTGTCTGGCCTCCGATAGACCTGTGCGGACCTCGATCGATCGGGCGTGGCCCTCTAGCCCTTCCGCCCTCGCGAGGGTGGTGATCGCCGGCGCCAGTTCCCGCAAACCTCGCTCCTCGAGGCGCTGGACCGAGATGACCTTCACGAAGTCAAGCACGCTGAGTCCGCCCCGGAGGCGCGCCTGGCCTGCCGTCGGCAGGACGTGATTCGGCCCGGTTACGTAGTCCCCGGCGGCCTCAGGGGTCCATTCTCCGATAAAGACGCTGCCTGCACTTTGGATCTCGCGCAATGGCACGCTCTCGCTGATTGCCAAGTGCTCTGGCGCAATGCGGTTAGCGATCTCGCAGGCCTCGGTGAGGTTCTCCGTGACTACGGCGGCGCTGTTGGCCCGAATGGCCTCGCGGGCCGTAGCAGCAGTTGGCAATGACCTCAGTTGCCGTTGCACTTCGGTGGCCACGGCTTCGGCGAGCATGCGCGACGGCGTGAGCAGGATGGCGGCCGCGTCCGTGTCGTGCTCTGCTTGGGCCAGCATATCGGCTGCCAGCGCAGTGGCGGAGCCGCGTTCGAAAATCAGGACGATCTCGGTCGGCCCAGCTACGAAGTCGATACCGGCCTCGCTCGCCAACAGCCTCTTGGCAGCCGCGACGTAAGCGTTCCCAGGACCGACGATCCGGTCTACCCGGGGCACAGACTCGGTCCCAAAGGCAAACGCCGCGATGGCTTGGGCGCCACCGACTGCGTAGAACTCGCGAATCCCCAGCATGGCTGCCGTTCCGAGCGTACTGGGGTGCGGTCGTGGGGAAGCAACTGCGACACGGCCGACGCCTGCCACTTGGGCTGGGATTGCGGTCATCAGCAGAGTCGACAGCAGCGGGTACCGACCGCTAGGGATGTATGCGCCGACCGAGTCCAGCGGCCGAACAAGCTGGCCGGTCTCGATACCTTGGCCGGAAGGTGCCATCCATTCGCGGGGCATCTGACGACGGGCGAACTCCCGGATCCTCTCGCCGGCCAGCGCCACGGCCGCCGCGAGCTTTCGGGGCAGGGAAGCCTCGGCCGCTCGCAACGCGGACGGGAATACGCGGGGCGAGCCGCCTTCTAGACCGTCCAGCCGCCGGGCGTGCTCAACCAAGGCCTCATCGCCCCGCCGCCGCACGGAGTCGAGAATCGGGCCAACCACGCCCTCCACGGTCTGCTGGCGCCGGGAACGGGCCTCCAGCAACTCCAGCAGTCCAGCCCGGTCGCGGCTCGGAATGATGCGCAGCATCGCTCAGACGGTGGTGGGCCTTGGCCTACCTGCCGTAGGTCTCGCGCGGATCGTAAGTGGGATCTTCGGTGACGGCCCACCCGCCGTTGTCGAGCCGCCGGAAGAAGCAGCTCCTGTAGCCTTCGTGGCAGACCCCGGGTCCGATGGCTTCGGCTTGGATCAGCAGAGTGTCCAGATCGCAGTCCACCTCCATGCGCTTGACCAGGAGCACGTTCCCAGAGGTCTCGCCCTTGGTCCACAGCTTGTTGCGCGTCCGGCTGTGGAATGTCACCTTGCCTGTAGCGACGGTCTTGTGGAAG
This sequence comes from Bryobacterales bacterium, assembly GCA_022825595.1. Classification (GTDB taxonomy): domain Bacteria; phylum Acidobacteriota; class Terriglobia; order Bryobacterales; family UBA6623; genus VXMF01. The sequence goes on from JAJDWM010000035.1 coordinate 7,586, forward strand.
GCTGCGGGATCCATGAATCCCAGCATCAGCACACGGCCGTCCGCGTGGTCCTGAACGATCGCCGGCACGAGCCCGTCGCACTTGGAATAGTCCAGTTCCATCGTTAAGTCCCCCGGGAGCTACGGCCCTCCACGCCTGCCGTCTCGGCTGGCTCTCCGCCCAGATCTGTCGCGGTCAGACCCCTCGGTAGGGGAACGCCGCTGAGAGCTTGCCTGCAACAAGCCTACCAGCCGCGGCACTCAATCCCCCAAGGGACAGCCGACCGAGATCTTCCCATTCAACCCACGGTTCTGGAGGGCTTAAGCCTTCGAGGTCGCGACTAGGCGGATTGGCGGCGATCCTGCGCCGGCTCGGCGTTGAGGGAGTGCCAGTCAGACTCTGTTCGGCTGGCCGTCTCACGGCTGATCGACGCCACTACCCCCAGTTCAATAGCACTTCGCGTCAGCAGTCCCAACGACTGGTTGGCATGGCCTAGCTGCGATGGTCCCATGAGCATCCCACTCAACTCCGCCTACTGTCCGCCGTGCGGCAGGTTCGACGCCCTCGGACCCGTGCCGTATTAGCTGTGCCAAGCCGCCTCGAACCCCTTCAAGAGGCACCGATTGAGAGACTGCCCGCCCGTCCGCACTCGACGATCGTTGGACTCCGCGCCCTGTTGGTCGGGCCGCGCCCTTCCGCGGCCGTCTACTAGGCGCAGGATTCTGGCGCGCCATGCCATCTGGCCAC
>JAJDWM010000791.1 GCA_022825595.1 Bryobacterales bacterium
TCACCGCCAAGACCCACTACGTGATCGTGGACGCCGTGGGAGTCACGAAGTCGCTCAAGACCGGGAGCCGGCCGCTCATTACCAAGCCTTCCGTGCCGCTCAAGGACCTTGCCATGGGCGTGATGATGGGAGCGTGCGACGAGGACACGGTGGCGTCCCTGGCCGGACGCCTCGCCCGGCTCGATCAACAGCTCGATCCCGCCGAGAAGGAACAGATCAAGGCGAAGGCCGGGGGCGCCGAACTGACGCGGATCGTCGGCGATCTCCTGGCGGCCATCGATCCGGATCGCATCGACGAGAAGGCGCGCGAGATCGAGCCCGTGTCCGAAGGCGCGAAGCCATCGCCGGCGGCTTACGACAAGGCGCGGGAAAAGCTGGTGGGCGACGCAGCGGCCGTCTTCAATGGGGAGTTGATCGAACTGATCGACTCCATCCACCGGGACAAGGAACAGACCATCGACCACGAAAGCCTGGACACCGTCCTGCGCGCCGAATGGGAAGGCGACGCCCAAGAGAACGCCACGGCCATGGTCCAGGACTTCCAGAGCTACCTTGAAGCCCACCGCGACCAGATCGAAGCCCTCACGATCTTCTACAGCCAACCGCATCGCCGCCGGGAGCTGACCTACGCCATGATCCGGGAGGTGTTCGACAGGCTCAATAGCGATCAGCCCCGACTGGCCCCGTTGCGGGTCTGGCAGGCGTATGCGCTGCTGGATGAATACAAAGGCGGCCAACCAGCCAGCGAACTGACCGCGCTGGTCGCCTTGATCCGCCGGGTCTGCGGCATCGACGCGACCCTGTCGCCCTACGCGGAAACCGTGCGCCGCAATTTCCAGAACTGGATCATGACCCACCACAGCGGCGGCGGGGAGAAGTTCAACGAGGAGCAGATGGAGTGGCTCCGCATGATCCGCGACCACATCAGCCACTCCTTCCACCTGGAACACTGCGACCTGGACATGGCGCCATTCGACGGCAAGGGCGGATTGGGGCGGATGTACCAGTTGTTCGGTGAGCGGATGGACGGCGTGGTTGATGAGTTGAATGAGGCGTTGGCGGGATGACAACCTCAGGACTTCCCGAGTCGTGGGTCGTCTCGCCGCTTGGGCACCTAGGCGTCTGGAACGGAGGCGGGACGCCGACAAAGAGTAATCCCGCGTTTTGGAAGGGTGATATCCCTTGGGTTTCGCCAAAAGACATCAAGGTCGCCAGACTGTGGGATTCGTCGGATCACCTATCTACTGGCGCAATCGAAGCATCGGCCACCACAGTAATCCCAAAAAGGTCGGTCCTGGTGGTCACAAGATCGGGTATTCTTGCACATACGCTGCCGATCGCAATCAACGAAGTTCCATTGGCCATAAACCAGGACCTGAAGGCGATCACCCCCTTTCCTGGCATTGATGCCGAGTATCTCGCTTGGGCTCTTCGGGGGCTTGAACGACGTATCCTGAAAGAGTGTTCCAAGCACGGCACGACTGTACACAGCGTCGAGGTTTCACGCCTTCAAGCGTTTAATGTTCCCGTGGCTCCGCGACAGGAGCAGCGCCGCATCGTCGCCAAGATCGAAGACCTCTTCTCGGAACTCTACAAGGGCATCGACAGCCTGAAGACGGCGCGCAGGCAGCTTGAAGTTTATCGACAAGCTGTCCTGAAGCACGCCTTCGAAGGCAATCTCACGGCGCAATGGCGCGAAGAGAACAAGGACAAGCTTGAGACACCGAAGGAATTGTTGGCCCGCGTAAAAGGGGAGCGGGCGGCTTACAGTGAGCGGCAGTTCCAGGAGTGGAGGAGTGCCGTCAAAAAATGGGAGGGCGGTGACAGGCGAACTAACAGGCCCAAGAAGCCGCTATCTCCAAAACTGCTGTCCAAACTGGATGAGCATCTGTATCCGGGGTTGCCACATCTGCCTGAATCATGGGTGTGGGAAAAGCTTGGGTGGATGACATGCGGGGTAGAGTACGGCACCTCGGCGAAGTCTTCAAAGTCCGGCAGGGTTCCGGTTCTGCGTATGGGAAATATCCAGAACGGGACGTTTGATTGGACGGACCTTGTCTATACCTCGGACAACGACGAAATTGCCGGGTATCTGTTGCACGATGGCGATGTGCTGTTCAATCGTACCAACAGCCCTGAACTGGTCGGTAAGACGGCTATCTACCGAGGAGAACGCCCAGCGATATTCGCCGGATATCTCATTCGGGTGAACCAGATTTCTACGGCTGTTGAAAGTGAGTACGTAAACTTCTTTCTCAACTCGGACGTGGCGCGACAGTATGGCAACAGCGTCAAGACGGACGGTGTGAACCAGTCAAACATAAACGGCGCCAAACTCGTAAGCTATCCATTTCCGTATTGCTCGATTCAGGAACAGCGTGAGATCGTTCGCGTTCTCGGCGAGATGATGTCGATCGCCGATGATGCTGAAGCGAAGATCCACGCGGAAGTCGAGAGATCTGTTGTTCTCCGCCAAGCAATCCTGATGAAAGCCTTCGCCGGTCAGCTAGTCCCCCAAGATCCCAATGACGAGCCTGCCGCCGTCCTGCTGGAGAAGATCAGGCTCGATAGGGAGAAGACTGGCAGAGGCGCTCCAACCGCCAGAAGAAAAAGGAAGGCGAAGCCTGTCGAATGAGCACCGTCCCCACCGTGCCGTAAACTTGAACTAAAGTTCTGCCCAACCGAGCCGAATATCCCTTGAAAGGGGACGCGTGAGTTGGCGTTCCCCGAGGTCACGTTCGGGAGGACGGATGGCTCACGAGGTCGATCACCCCCATGACCGGTTGTTTCGCGCGGTGTTTTCCGATGCGGCGGAAGCCGGTGGGCTGTTGCGGAGCGTGCTGCCGGCGGAGGTTCGCGAACGAATCGATTGGGGCAGTCTGAGCCTGCAAGAGGGTACGTTTCTCGACGACGCCCTGCGCGAGAGCGAGTCGGACCTCTTGTACGAGGCCGGGCTTTCCGGCGGCGACGGGCGCGTATGTGTGTATCTGCTGTTCGAGCACCAGTCGCAGCCGGACAAGTGGATGCGGTTTCGGTTGCTCAAGTACTGCTGCCGGATCTGGGATGCGGCTTTGCGGGCGGAGCCGGGGCAGTCGGAGTTACGCCCGATCGTGCCGGTGGTGTTCTATCAGGGGAGTCGCGGCTGGCGGCACTCGACCGAGTTCGCAGAGTTGTTCCCCGAGGCGGTGCGGAGGTGGCGGTGGGTGCCGCGGTTTGAGCACGTGCTGGTGGACCAGACGGGTGCGGGTCCCGACGAGGTGGAGGGAGGGTTGAAGGGACGTATTGCGCAGTTGTTGATGATGGCTGCGTATGGGCGGCACGCGGGCGCGGCGATGGAGGGGGCGGCGCGGTTGCTGGCGTCGTTGTCGTCCGGTGGCGGGGTGAACTATCTTCGTCTATTCTTGGTCTACGTGATGGCGACGCAGGATGAAGTGGCGGCGCAGGCTTTCGACGCAGCGCTGCGCAGCCATGGCCGCGAACACGGAGGAGAGATCATGTCCTATGCCCAGCAACTCCTGGAGGAAGGCGCACGACAAGGAAAAATAGAAGCGGTTGAAGGTTTTCTGAGGGTCGGAGTATCGTGGGACGTCATCGAGTCGGCGACAGGACTGAATGAAGCCCGGTTCCACGCTCTCAAGGAGCAGTTGTCGGCGTCCGACCGGTCCGACATGCAGGGGGTGGAGTAGAGGCCGCAGCGGCATGACCGGAAACTTCACGGTCCGCGCCAAGGGCCAAGACGAGCGCGAGTTGCTAAGCTTGACAGCCACCGTGCCCTTTGATGACCGGTATCGCCAAACGGCTTCGCTCGACGACCTGTCCCATCGGCTTATCCAGGAGTTTCTGCCGGATATCGGCAGCGATCTGGCTTCTGAAGCTGCCGATCTATCGGTGGCGGCCGTTGGTCAGCGCATGAACATCGTCGGTGGGCCGCCCGAAGCAATGTTTCCCAAGAACGTCGGCTTGCTGTTCTTTAACGACCGCCCGCACGACTTCTTCCCCGCAACCCAGATCGACGTCGTGTGGTTCCCGGACGGTCCAGGTGAAGACCGATTCGAGGAAAAGGAGTTCCGCGGCCCTCTGTCGATCATCCTCAGTGAAGCGATCCGTTACGTTGAGAGGAACTACCTGAAGGAAACAATCATCAAGCATCCGCACAAGCCGGAAGCTGAGCGATTCTGGAACTTTCCGATCGGCGCAATCGAGGAGGCGCTGGTCAATGCCGTCTACCATCGCTCTTACGAAGAGCGGAAGCCGGTGGGGGTGCGCATCACCCCTGACGAGTTGGCGATCTTGAGCTTTCCCGGCCCTGACCGATCCATCCGTATGGAAGATTTTAGTAGAGGGCAAGCCGTCAGCCGCCGCTACCGCA
>JAJDWM010000329.1 GCA_022825595.1 Bryobacterales bacterium
CCACTGCCAGCTCGACTTCGCTGTCGAACGTGATCAGGAAGGCCCGGTCTTGCCTTGGACGCAGCACGGACCGAAAGAACTCGAGTCCGGCCCGCCGCTGCGCCGGGAGCAGGGCGGCCTGGCTCAGGCTCGTGTCGACAAGGAGCCCGATGTCGAGCGGCCAGTCAGCAACCCACGAGAAGTGGCTGATGTCCTGCACGAAGCCATCCTCCCAGACGAGCAGGTCCTTCGCGGTTAGGTCGGTCATCACCTGTCCCTGTCGGTCCTTTACAGTCGCGTAGACATTCACTACGCGGACTTCCGCCTCGAACGCCTGTTCTCCTGCCAGCCTCGGCCCGTCAACTCTCGGCCCTTGGGGGTTTGCTGATGCCAGCAAGGCCAGTCCTATCGCCGCTGTTCTGCCTTCCGGGAGCACGCTCCCTTCGACGCCTCGCATTACGGTGCGGTTTCGCCTACGCGACGGGCAGTTCGCGGGCTGTCACCCATCCGAGGGGTGGCGACGGCAGAAGCCCCGCTACCGAAGGTCCGCGGCTAGAAGTCCAGACTCAGCGTAAACCGAAACGTGCGACCGTCGTTGAGCGTATTTGTGATCCGGCCGAAGCTCGGAGAGGTCAGGCTGAAATTGGGATCCGCGAACTGCGGCGTGTTGAAGAAGTTCACTGACTCGGCGCGGAAGGTTAGGCGCTGCTCCCCCGCAAACGGCCAAGACCGCGAAAGGCTGGCGTTGACGTTCGCGATCTTGCCCCTTCGGAAGGTCCTCAGGCCAAGTGTGCCCATCAGATCGCCGACTTCCTGAAACGCGAAAGCGTCCCGGCGCAGGATCTGGCGGGAAGTGTCCGGATCACCGATCGTCTGGCCGAGCAACGATGTGTCCAGAAGGTGCGGTCGGTCGCCCATCGCGCCGTCCACGTTCCCGAAGCCGGGCCCGTCGGAACCAGTTTGCACCGTGAAGGGAGTTCCCGTCTTGACCAATGTCACAGTCGACAGCTGCCATCCGCCGAACAAGCGTCCCGCCCAGCCCGAGCCGGACGGTGTCTCGTAGACCGCCCGCAGCAGCATCGAGTGGGGCTGGTCGAAGAAGCTCAGGGACTTCACGTCTGAGTGGATGTTGTTTGCGGTCTGGCTTACGGCGCGTCGGGCGTCACCCCCGTTCATCGTGTTGGTGTAGTCACTGCCAAGGTCGATGGACTTGCTGAACCAGTACGCGGCGTCGATTGTGAAGCCTTTCAAGTTCCTGACCACGAGTGCGGCCCGACCGGCGTCGAAGTAGGCGCGCGACGCGTTGTGCAGCCGCAGCACGTCGTTGTAGCGGGCGTCCGCGCGCCGCTGGTTGGTAGTCCTGACCGTAACCGGCAATCCTTCGGGGCGCTCTCCCCGGTTCAGGAACCAAGCTTGGAAGACTCTGTGCGTGCGGCTGCCCACGTAGCCCAGCTGGAGGTTCATCGTGCGTGTGAGGCCGAACTCCCAGCTCAGGCTGTATTGGTGGCTGTAGGGCTCTACGAGGTTGTCGGCAATGTCGAATAAGGTCGAGCGAGACCCCGGAGTGACGTTCGCGAACGCTGCCCCACTAATGATGTCCACAAGTCGGGGCCGGAGCACGACGAGACGGACGACGTTTGGGGCGTTGATGCGGTACTGGCTATAGGTGACCGGGTAGATCTCGCCATACGAGACCCCGTACGCACCGCGTAGGGTGCCCAAGTTCTTTCCTGGGCGGTAGGCGAAGCCGAAGCGGGGTGCGAAGTTATTGCAGTCGCAGCCGTACGGCAGGGTCTCGAACTGGTTCACCTCGCGGGGCGTGGTTACGAACTCGTACCGCAGGCCCATGCTGAGCGAGAGGGCGGGGGACACTTGCCAGTTGTCCGCCACGTAGATCTGGCTTGCCCACTGTCGGAAGCCGCGGTGGAAGCTTCCGACCGTCTTGAGGAGCCGTGTCGGTTTTCCTAGGCGGAAGTTGGTGATCGCGTCGTTGCCGAAGTTGTCCGAGAACTGTGTGTTGCCTCGGATCGCCTGCTGCTCGACCCCGTTGAGCTGGATCCGGGCGAGGTGAAAGCCGGCCTTGACGCTGTGGCCACCGAATCTGCGCGCTACCTGTCCTGCCGTTCGATAAGTGTTGACCGCGCGGTCGACCGGTATGAGCGGAGACGGCCCTTGGCCATCAATCGCGCTCGAAACGCCCACCGTGGGCCCGAAGTTGTTGGGCTCCGGGATCAGCAGCGTGCCGATCCGGTCGAATCCGACCGAGAGGTTGGTGATCGTTCCACCGGGGGATCCTCGAGTCCAAGTGATGCGCGGCCGGTGGCTCTTGATCTCGGTGTCCGGATTCCTGCCTCGCACGAACTGGAATGCGTCTACGCTCTGGGACGTGAAGACGTAGCTCACTCCCAGCTTTCCGCGAGTGGCGAGATCCCGGTCGAGGCGCAGGTTTGCAGAGTCGGTGTCGACTCGCTGCTCGGCGTTTGTGTTGAGGGCCCGGGGGTCGATGTCGGGCCGATTCGGCAACTCGGCCGGATAGGCGCCAAGAAGCTGTTCGACAATGGCCCAAGTGTCAGGGTCAGTGCGCTCGCCGCTGGCCGGATCAATGAGCAG
>JAJDWM010000047.1 GCA_022825595.1 Bryobacterales bacterium
TGGGATCCGGTCGAGAACGCCTCCCTGCTGCCGTGGCTGACGGGCACGGCGTTCCTGCATTCCGTGATGATGCAGGAGAAGAAAGGGATGATGAAGGCTTGGAACATCATCCTCATCTCGGCAACATTCTTCCTGTGCATCTTCGGGACGATGATGACCCGCGGCGGCCTGGTAAGCTCCGTCCACGCCTTTGCCCAATCCGAGATCGGAAGCTACTTCGTGTGGTACTTGGCGATCGGGATCGGAATCACGGCGTATCTGATCGCAAGCCGGCGAGACTTCCTGCGAAGCGAAGCCGAACTCGACTCCGTGGTGTCTCGCGAGTCGAGCTTCCTGTTCAACAACGTGATCCTGCTGGCAAGCTGCTTCGCGGTCCTTTGGGGAACGCTCTTCCCGGTCATCAGCGAGTACGTGAAGGGCGACAAGGTCACCGTTGGAGCCCCCTTCTTCAACAAGGTCAACGTACCGATCGGCCTGTTCCTGCTATTCCTCACGGGTGTCGGGCCGCTGTTCGCATGGCGGCGCACTTCTGTTGAGAGCCTGCGGCGCAACTTCCAATGGCCCGGCACAGCGGCGCTTGCTTGCGCCGTGCTGCTGGTGGCCACCGGCATGCGGCACTTCTACGCGGTGGTCTGCTTTAGCCTGTGCACGTTTGTGGCGCTAACGGTCCTGATGGAGTTCTACCGGGGAGGCCGGGTCATCCAGCGCAAGCAGGCCACGAACCTGGCCGCCGCGCTGGTGGAGCTGACCCACCGGAACACGCGGCGCTACGGCGGCTACTTGGTGCACATGGCGATCGTGCTCATGTTCGTCGGCTTCGCCGGTGCGGCCTTCAACCGAGTGCACCAGCAGGAGCTGACGGTCGGAGACAGCATGAGCTTGGGGCACTACGAGTTCAAACTGCAGAACATCTCCGAGAGCGACAGCCCCAACTTCTTCCGGGCCGTGGCGGCGATCGATGTCCTGCGGAAGGGTGAGTTCCTGCAGACGATGCTGCCGGAGCGCCGGTTCTACCACGCCTCAAGCCAACCGACCAGCCGAGTGGACGTCCGGAGCCGGCTGCGCGAGGATGTATACGTGGTCTATGCAGGCCAGTCAAACGATGGGGCCAACCCAATAATCCAGGTGTACATCAACCCGTTGGTGAACTGGATCTGGATTGGCTCCCTGGTCTTGGTAGCCGGAACGCTAGTCGCCCTCGTCCCGAGCAAGCGGCGCAAGCGCAAGAGGCTGCCGATGCGGAAGTTGGAGGGCCAACCCGTTGGCGCGGCTGGCGACTAGCTTGCTGGCGGTTCTGCTGGCATCTTCTGGCGATGCGGCTGTTCCGTACGAACAGCTGCGGTCTGTCGGCGACCGGGTCAGTTGCCAGTGCGGATGCTCGTACACGGTCGGGAGCTGCAACATGCTGTCGTGCCACTTCAGGGATCCGATCCTGCTGCAGATCCGAGAAGGGCTGGAGTCTGGCGAGTCGGAAGAGGCGATCCTTGAGGCCGTCTACGCAAAGTACGGCAGTGTGACGCGTGTGCAGCCGGGCAGGGACGGCTTCGGAATGGTTGGGTGGACAATCCCATTCGTTTCGCTCGTAATTGGGCTCACGATTGTCGGCTTCGTGATTCGACGATGGCGACGTCCGGGACAGCGCCGCTTGCGGGCATCGAGCGTTCCGGACACCGTCGTCGAACGCTATCGGCACCAGATCGAGTCCGACCTCGAGGATCTGGACTAGACTCAGAGTTTGGCTGCCCGTGGCGGCAGCAGTCGGCTGGAATGATTGTCGCGGCCGCAATCGCAATGATCTTGGTGGCGTTCGCGCTGCCGCTCGTCGTGCGGCCAGAACACCTTCCGGCCCCTGAGCCGGAGTCGCCCACCCAGCACCTTGAGGACCGCCGCGCGTCAGTGTACGAGAATCTCAGGGACCTTCAGATCGAGTTCCAGATGGGAAAAATGTCGGCAGAGGACTACGCCTCAAGCAAGCGCGAACTGCAGGCCGAACTCGCCGGCGTCTTGGCCAGCATCGAGGAGGCCCGGCGCCGTGCGCCGCGCTGAGTTGACGCGCACTGCCATCCGGGCCGCGGTCGGGTTGGCCTGCCTCTGGGGTTCCGCGGTGCGGCCGGCCCTGGCCGTAAGCGGATTTGTCGTCAACGGGACGACTGGGCGTCCGCAGTCGGGTGTCATGCTGACACTCTCGAGCTTCCGCGGGGGCATGACGCCGCTGGAGGAGGTGCAATCCGGCAATGACGGCAGCTTCGAGTTCGCCAAGGAACTGCCGGCCGTTGGTTCGGGCCAGCCGTTCCAAGGAGCCATCCGGGCGGAGCACGAAGGGATCGGATACACCGAAATCCTGCGAGGGGGCGCGGCCCATGTGGGCCTGCGGATAACTGTCTACGCCGTGCAGGACACAAGCCTGCCGGCACCGCGCAACCGAGTGGTGATCGTGGAGCCCGGGAACCAAGAGATGGTCGTGCGGGAGAGCTATCAGTTCGTGAACGAGGCCGAACCGCCAGTCACCTACAGCAGTGCCGAAGGGACACTCCAGTTCTACCTGCCTCCCGAGGCGGCCGGGAACGTGGACGTCTCGGGTACGGGGCCAGCAGGAATGCCGCTGCGCAGCACGGCCCTGCCGTCTGGAGTCACCGACCTGTACAAGGTGGACTTCCCGCTCAAGCCGGGCGAGAACCGGATCGACCTGCAATACGCCATCGCCTACACGGACGGGGCGGAACTGGTCGTGCGGAGCGCGTATGAAGGGCTGCAGGCGAGAGTCGCGGCACCGGCCGGCGTGGCGATTGAAGGCGTTGGAATCACGGAACTCGGCCAAGAGCCCACGACCCAAGCGTCCATCTGGGTCATGCCGCCGGACCCCGCGGTCACGCTGCGCGTCACTGGGACCGGCCAATTGGCGCGGTCGGGCAGTGGAAGCGGGAGTGGGTCGAGCGACATACGGGTCGCGCCAGCTCCTGTCGCTGAGGAGCTGGCCTGGATCATCTGCCTG
>JAJDWM010000669.1 GCA_022825595.1 Bryobacterales bacterium
GACTCCGGCGGAGCAGACGGTGCCAAGCCTCGGCCGAAGCCAGTAGGGCTGCCTCCCCCGCGAAGGCTGATGTCAGCTGCAGCCCCATGGGGAGCTGGTTCTCGGGCACGGGCATGGGGACTGAGACCGCGGGAGCGCCCAGCGCTGTGAATGGCGCGTTGCAGCATGGGTCACCGCTGGACCCCAGGCCTCGGAGGGCGGGGCCCGGTGCTGCCGGCGTGGCTACGATCGGGTGGTCGACCGCCCATTGGGCGTAGGATGCGCGGCATGCCTCGAGCGTCGCTACCGCGGCTCGGTAATCCCCGTCAGGGATTCGCATCCCCTCGTCCAGCAGGCTCGCAAGCTTTGCCCCCACCCGGCGTCCGTGCTCCCTGTACAGCCGTCCATGCACTTGCGCCGCCTCTTTCGCCATCACCGTGAACAGGGCCGGTGGCAGGGCGTCGAAGAATGACGGGCGCCGTACCTGCTGGACGGCGACCCCCGCGGCTTCAAGGGTGGCCAAGGCCGATGCCACTGCCTCCCGAATTGCAGGCGTCACGCTGCCGGTCGGCGGCCACGGCAGGGTCGTGACCGAATCGGCGGGTGCCGATTCGGTGTCAAAGCCGAGCGCCCGCCAGACGAGCCGCATCTCCCCTGGCGTGGCTGTGAACAGGCCGGCATGGTCTAGGGATGGGGCGAACGGCATCACTCCTTCCAGCGGAAGCTCACCGAAGCCAGGCTTGAAGCCCGTGACACCACAGAACGACGCCGGCCGCAGCACAGAGCCTTGTGTCTGGCTGCCGACCGCAAGCGGGACCATGCCGGCCGCCACGGCAGCAGCCGACCCGCTGGACGATCCCCCGGGAGTGTGATCCAGATTTGCCGGGTTCCTAGTGGGGCCGGTGTCGAAGTAGGCGAAAGCGGTTGTCACCGTCTTGCCGATGACGACGCACCCCTTCGATCTCAGCGCTGTCACAAGGGTGCAGTTGCGCTCCGGTTGGCGACCCTCTTGGGTCTTGGTGCCCCACTCGGTAGGGAGGTCTGCCGTGTCGAAGATGTCCTTGATTCCGACCGGAACACCGTGGAGTGCGCTAAGCGAACCTTGCCGCTTGAATCGATCGTCCAGTCTCAGGGCAGCCCGCAGGGAGTCCTCGCGCCGCATAGCTACCCAGGCGCTGATACGCGCCTCCAGCCGGTCGACGGCCTCGTGAGAGGCCCTCACAAGGTCGGACGCCGAGAGTTCGCCGACAGAGACTCCCCGCTCGATCTCAGAAAGGCTCCACGGGAATCGGGAAGTTGCTGGGCCTTGAGAGTCCCTCCCAAGCCTCATGGCACGACCGGGCCGAGCCCCTCCCTTCCGCGCGGTTTCCGTTGGTGGCACTCCGGCATTGTGGCACCGCTGGACGAATTGATCCCACGAGGGATCGAACACACGTCCCCGACCGCTCGCCGAAGAGCACATTGCCCGACTGAGCAGTGATGTAGTCAGTGCGGGCACACTACGGTGCGATGGCAGACAAGACACTGCATCTGCCCGGAAGATTATCCGACTACCTGTGGGCCCATGGGTGCTGCAGATCGGTGTGCCGCGGTAGCGTCAGACTGCGTTCCCAGAGGCGTGGCGAACCAATCCGCAATCGGCCCGCAGCCTACCTCCGGGCCAGCGAGAGCCCCGCCGCCGCCACCCAAAGTACAATGGCGTCCTCATGGCCAAGGACGAGCCCCAACCCCAGCCATCGTTCGAGGATAGCCTGAAGAAGCTGGACGAGATCGTCCGCAAGCTCGAGGGTGGTGAGCTTTCGCTGGAGGAGTCTGTGGCCCTATTTGAGAGCGGGGTCGAGCTCAGTCTGCGCTGCCGCAAACAGCTGGAGGATGCCGAGACCAAGGTGGAGGTCCTGATGAAGCGCGGCGGGCACGTGCACGCGCGCCCGGCGGAAGGCGAGCTGGGCCGAACCGGTGAGGTCTTGAGCCGCGGTGACTAACGGGCTCCAGCAGTATGTCCTCGAGAGGCGGGCGCGCGTCAATAGAGCTCTGGATGAGATCCTCCCGCCGGCCGACACCCGCCCGGCGACTCTGCATTCCGCCATGCGCTACAGCGTCTTTGCAGGAGGCAAGCGCATCCGGCCGATCCTGATGCTGGCGGCCGCCGAGGCGCGCGAATGGGGGAATGGATGTGACCAACTCGGCGCAGCTATCGAGTGCATTCACACGTACTCGCTGATACACGACGACCTCCCCGCGCTGGACGACGACGACTTCCGCCGTGGCAAGCCCACCTGTCACAAGCAGTACTCAGAGTCCGTTGCCATTCTTGCCGGCGATGCCCTACTGACGTTGGGCCTGTTGACCCTGGTCACGCACGGAGAAAAGACTGGGCGGCGCGACCTGCACGCCAAGTACCGGGCCGACACAATGGCCGTTGTGGCAAGGGCGGTTGGCACTGTCGACGGCATGATTGGCGGCCAGATGGCGGATCTCGAAGCGGAGGGATGCGTGCCGACGCCAGACCTCGTCCAATACATCCACCAATCCAAGACGGCGGCCCTGATCCGCGCCTCGGTGGTCGTCGGATCCCTGTGCGGTGAGTGTGTCGAGGAAGAACCTGCCCTGCACAATGCGCTCTGCCTGTACGGTGATCGGATAGGGCTTGCGTTCCAGATCGTCGACGACATCCTGGACGTGGTGTCGTCCACCGAACAGTTGGGTAAGACGGCAGGCAAGGACGCGCGACAGGCCAAGGCCACCTATCCGGCGATGTACGGCATTGAGGGATCGCGCCTGAAGGCCCAGCGCTGCCTCGAGGAATCGCTGGACGCGCTTGGGGTCTTTTCTGACCGTGCTTGGGCACTTCGCGGGCTCGCCCGGTGGATCGTGTCCCGGGCGAATTGACCGGGCCTCGGTGCTCTACGCGCCGAAGTCGGCGTATTCGACGCTCGTGAGGAACAGGCCTCTCGCAGGCACGGCAGGTCCCGCTGCCTGCCGGTCCCGCGCCGCGAAGATGCGGTCCATGTCATTCGGCGCTAGGTTTCCCCGGCCGACTTCCAGCAGGGTGCCGACCAGGTTTCGCACCATGCGGTACAGGAAGCCGCTGCCGCGTACGCGGTACACGAGAAGATCCCCGCCTCGCTCGAGGCGGGATGAGAAGACTGTCCGGCACGTGTTCTCTGGCGGCTCCCGAGAGTGCGATGCGAATGACCGGAAGTCACGGGTGCCCTCAAGGAGCGGCGCGGTCTCGACCATAGCCGCTTCAGCCAGCGGATATGGATGCCACAGCACGTAGCGCGCTTGGATTGGCGGGCAAACCGAAGCGCGGTTGATGCGGTACTCGTATGTCTTGGCCAGCGCGTGATGTCGCGCGTGAAAGCCAGCCGGAGCCCTGTCCGCAGACGTGACCCGGACCGCGGGGGGCAACAGCCGATTGAGCGCCTTCTGGAGGCCCTGGGCAGGGATTGGGCACTGCAGCTCGCAAGACGCGACCTGCCCGAGCGCGTGCACGCCGGCATCGGTCCGGCCGGATCCAACAGTCCGCACGGGTTGGCCTTCGATCTTGGCCAAGGATTTCTCGAGCACACCTTGGACCGTCGCGCGGCGGGGCTGCACCTGCCAGCCCGAGTAGTCCGTCCCGTCGTAAGCTAAGGTTAGCTTCCAAGTCTGGCCAAGGCCCGCCACACACGCAGCCTATCGCTTCTGGCACAGCGGTTGCCCACGGTCTCGGAAGGTAACCAGATGGTGCCCCAAATCGTCTTAAGGATCTCGGCTGGAGCGGTCGCTTGGGGCCGTCCGCTGTCCGAATACTTGCCTCCCATGACCAAACGCATCGGGTGGCCTTTGCTGCTGGTGACGGCAATGGCCTTGCAGCCCCTCGCCACCGCCCAAGAGATCCGCGCCAGGCCCATGGACTACAGCATGGGACAGTCCGCGTGGCCCCCATTGGTGAACATTTTCGAAGCCCCCGAAGTGCCGGAGATCACCCTCCAGAACTCCGACCGACTGGAGAACCTGCTGCAAGAGGCGAAGCTCTACCTGAGCCTCTCAGACGCCCTAGCACTGGCAATCGAGAACAACTTGGACATAGCTTGGTCACGCTACGGCCCGCAGAGCGCCGCGAACGACCTGATGCGGGCCAAGTCCGGGGCCCAGTTGCGCGGCGTCCAGAACCAGATCAGCGTACTCTCGACTGCTCAGGGGGCGGCCGCCCGCACAGCGCCGCAGGCACAGGCAACGGGCATCACACAGCGCGCAGGCGGCGGTGCCGCCGGCGGAGGCCAGGGCGGTGCCGCCGACATCGGCGATGCCAGCACGTTCTTCGGGACGCAGGCCGTGAACTTGGATCCGTCGATGTTCGGCAACATCGACTGGGGCCACTTCTCCAATCCGCAGACCAACAACTTCGTGACCGGGACCACCACGCTGGTGCGCGAGATCAGCAACAGCCAACTCGGGATCCGGCAGGGCTTTGCTTCGGGCGCGACCGCAGCTCTGGTGTGGGCCAACTCCAACAGTGAGACCAACAGCCTGCGGACAAACTTCAACCCCGCGCTGACGAGCGCTCTCACCTTGCGTCTCACCCAGCCGCTGCTGCAAGGCTTCGGCGTCGCAGTCAACACGCGTAACATCCAAGTGGCGAAGAACAACAACGAGATCTCAAACTTGCAGTTCAAGCTGCAGGTGGAGGAGGTGGTGGCGCGGGTGGCGAGCCTCTACTGGGGCCTCGTGTCGCTGCGCGCACAGGTCGAGAGCCAAGTGCAGAACTTGGAGCTTGCGAAGAAGCTCTACCGCGACAACAAGATCCGCGTCGAGGTCGGGACACTGGCTCCGATCGAGATCATCCGCGCTGAAGCGGAGGTTGCCGCCCGCGAGGCGGACCTGACCGCGGCGGAGACCGAACTGCAATTGCAGGAGACGATCCTCAAGGACGCGCTGAGCGTGAACGGGATTGCGAGCCCGACACTGGAGCATGCCGAAATAGTGCCCACGGAAGACATCGTGATTGATGTTGACGAGGAAGTTGAGCCCGTGAGGGTGCTGAGCGAAGTGGCGCTCGCATCCCGGGCCGACATGGAGCAGAACCGGATCCGACTGCGCAACACCGACTTGGGCCTGGTGGGCGTCAAGAACGGGATGCTGCCGAGCCTGAACCTGACCGTCGATCTGACAAACAACGCCTTGGCGGGTTCGATCAATCCGCTCTTCCGGCCGAGTCCTGGGCAGACTGCCGACGTGTCCCCATTCTTTCTCGGGGGCCTCATGACTGCCGGCGGCCAGCTGTTCCGCCGGAACTTTCCGGACTATCAGGTGCGCATGCAGCTGAACATTCCTCTCAAGAACCGCCAGGCGCGAGCGGACTACACGGCGGCCCTGCTCGAGCAGCGCCAGCAGCAAGTGCGCTTCGTCCAGCTGGAGAACTCGGTCCGCACCGAAGTGCAGTCCGCCATCATCCAGGTGACCCAGGCCCGCGCGCGCTTCGCCGCAGCCGCGAAATCTGTCCAGCTACAGGAGCAGACCCTGGATGCTGAGCAGAAGAAGTACAACCTCGGGGCGTCGACGATCTTTCAGGTCGTGCAGGCCCAGCGGGACTTGGCGAATGCGCGTACGAACCTGATAGCAACGCAGAACGAGTTCGCGAATGCCCGCATCAACCTCGACCGGGCCACCGGCCACATGCTGACGGCGCATAATATCTCCATTGCCGAAGCATATGAAGGGGTTGTGGCGAAGCGCCCGGACCCACTACCCTTCTGAGGCAGGCCGGCCGGACCACCCGCGCGCTTCGGGTTGTCCGGGCAGAGCGGGCCAGCGGGCCCCGGAAGGACGCACATGGCAGAAACGAAATACGACGTGATCGTCGTCGGCGCCGGAGCGGGCGGCGGGACGATGACGCGCGTGCTGGCCGATAAGGGCATCAAGGTGGCCTTGCTAGAGGCAGGGCCGATGCTTGAACCGCAGAAGGACTTCAAGACCCACAAGTGGCCGCATGACTACGGGCACCGCGGCGCGGAAGAGGGGGGCAAAGCCTACTTCGGCAAGGGTCAGGCATACGGGTTCATGATCACGGCCAGCGGCGGCTGGCAGTTGGAGGGGGAACCCTACACCACCGCTCCCGGGACCAAGTTCGAGTGGTTCCGCTCACGGGTGGTCGGCGGGCGAACGAACCACTACGGACGCATGTCGTTCCGGTTCTCCGACCTGGACATGCAGCCCTACTCCAGGGACGGGATCGGCTGGGACTGGCCGATCACGTACGAGGATCTTGCTCCGTGGTACGACCGGGCCGAGGAGTTCATCGGCGTCACCGGTACGCAGGAGGGTATTCGCAGCGCCCCGGACGGAAAGTTCCATGCTCCCCCGGAGCCCAAGGCGCACGAGCGGCTCATCCGGGCCGCGGGCGGGCGGCTGGGCATTCCCTTCATCGCCAACCGGCGCGCGGTCATCACCCGCTCGATCAACGGCCGGGCGGCCTGCCACTACTGCGGGCAATGCGGTCGAGGCTGCCTGACGGAGTCCAACTACTCGGCATCCCAAGTGGAGATCTTCCCGGCGCTGAAGACCGGCAACGTCACGCTCATCACGGACGCGATGGTCCGCAAGGTAGAGGTCGACGCGCAGGGGCTCGCCCGCGGCGTCGTCTACGTCGACAAGGCTGCCCGCACAGAGCGTCGCCTGGAGGGGCGAGCCGTCGTACTTGCCGCGTCTGCATGCGAGACGGCCCGGCTGATGCTGAACTCGAAATCGAGCCATTTTCCGGACGGCATCGCGAATGGTTCGGGGCTCGTCGGGCGCTACCTGATGGACACGGTCGGCTTCAGCCTCGGCGGGATCCTGCCGTCGTTGCAGAACATGCCCCGCTACGACACCGACGGCTTTGGGGGTGCCCACTTGTATGCGCCTTGGTGGCTTTGGGACGACCACGACAAACTCGACTTCCCGCGGGGCTACCACATCGAGATGGGAGGCGGCTTCAGGATGCCCAGCCCGGGGAGCTTCACGGCAATTGCGCGCCAGTCCGGCTACGGCGCCGAAATCAAGCGCCGTGTGCGGGAGCTGTACGGCTGCTTCGTGGGGCTGTCCGGTCGGGGGGAGATGATCCCGAACAACCAGTCCTACATGGATATCGATCCCGACACAGTGGATCGCTGGGGGATTCCAGTGCCAAGGTTCCACTTCTCGTTCAGCGACTACGAGTGGCGCCAAGCGCGGCATATGGAGCGCACGTTCCGCGACCTGATCGAGGCGGCTGGCGGCCAGGTGCTCGGCATCGGCAACACTGCCCGCGAGAGATCGGGAATTGCGGTGCCGGGTTCGATCATTCACGAGGTTGGCACGGCGCGGATGGGCTCCAGCCCGAACACTTCCGTGCTCAACCAGTACTGCCAAGCGCATGAAGTTCCCAACCTGTTCGTCGCGGACGGGGCGAGCTTCGTCAGCAATCCCGACAAGAATCCGACGCTGACGATCAACGCGCTCTCATGGAGAACGGCCGAATACTTGTCGGAGGAGATGAGGAAGGGCAATGTCTGACACGTCAGGATTCGTATCGATCGACACCCTCTCGCGCCGGGACGCCCTGCGCCGAATCGCCCTCGCGCTCACCGCCGGAACGGTAGCGGGCAGGATGCGCCGAGCGGATGCCGCGGAAGTGCACGAGCAGGTCGACCAGGAGCGCACGCTGCAAGGGGAGTACAAGGTCAAGTACTTCAACGAACACGAGTTCAAGACGCTGGAGCGGCTCTCGGAACTGATCGTCCCCGAGGATGAGGGCGGCCCCAGCGCGCGCGAGGGCGGCGCGCCCGAGTTCATCGACCTGCTCGCCAGCGAGAACGTGGAGCTTGCCGCGATCTTCACGGGCGGCATCCTCTGGCTCGATCATCGGGCCAACCAGTCGCATGGCCATGCATTCGCCGAGTGCACCGCAGAGCAGCAGGATGAGATGCTGGCCTCCCTCGTGGAGGCCGAGCGTACCGAGACCGGGCCCGACACCGAGTGGCAGACGGAAGAGCATGCGAGGTTTTCGGTTTTCGGCGTGCGGACGCCTTCTGACCTGCGGCGCGGGCTGGTCTTCTTCGATTGGGTGCGGCGCCTTGTGGTCGATGCCTACTACACCAGCCCGGTCGGTATCAAGGATCTGGGCTTCGTCGGAAACGCGTCCCACTCGGAGTACAGGGTGCCCGACGAGGCGATCGCGCATGTCGTGAATCGAGGCCCGTTCCGAGACATCTGAGCGGTGCGGAGCGATTCTCGGCGCGACTGTCGTTTGTGGCCCCCGCTCGCAAGGCTGGACCCTCCCGCCGCCGTGCGCTCCGCTGCCATCGGTAGGTTGCTGGTGCTGGCGGCGTGCACATTCTTAGTCGCCGAACCGGTGCCCGGTGAGGATCCAACGCCAGCAATTGTCCGCCTCGTGCACGACTGCAGCCGAGCGCTGCAGTCCGGTAATGCGGCGCTCTTCATGGGGGCGTTCGAACGGGGGCGCTACGACCGTTATCGGGCGCTCCGGGAGCAGGTCACCGCGTTGGCCGCGCAGCGGCGGATTGCGTCTTCGGTTGCGGCCGGGCCAGTGACGGGCGGGCCGGACGAGTGGCGCGTGAGCGTCGACTGGCTCGTCGAGCTGACGCCCAAGCTGGATCCCGGTCCCATGGAGCGTCGCAGGCAAACGGTCGTCCTGCGGGCGGCCAAACGCCGCGGAAGGTGGAAGTTCTTCGACATTGAGCCGCTGGAATTCTTCGCCGCCTCTCGCGACAACTGATCTGGGGTCGCTTGAACGGACCGCCGCCCCGCCCGCTCCCGCTAGGGGCGGGGCACCGCGCTGCGGTCCTGCAGTGGACCGAGCGGCCTATACTGGTGCCCATGGCACGCACCGGCTTCACGAGCGTCCCCACCTCCCGCGCGGGAATGGCCGCATTGGCGGCCCAGGCTATCCCGCAGCGGGACGGCGGTCAGGGCATACCGACCCGACCACTGGGCGGGACCGGCGAGCAGGTGTCAATCCTCTGTTTGGGCGGTGCGCACCTCGGCCGGGCGGCCAAGGATGACGGGGAGGCGCAGGCGATCAGGCTGGCCCACGCCGCCGTCGACAATGGCGTCACCTTTTGGGACAACGCCTGGGCCTACCACGACGGGTACGCCGAGGAGTTCATGGGCAAGGCGCTCAAGGGCCGCAGGGAAAAGGTCTTCCTGATGACCAAGAACTCCGGTAGGGACGAGAAGTTCGCGCGCCAGTGTCTTGAGGACAGCCTGCGCCGGATGCAGACCGACTACATCGACCTCTGGCAATTCCACGAGATCAACTACGACAACGATCCGGACTGGGTATTCGAGCGCGGTGGCCTCCGAGTGGCGATCGAGGCGCAGAAGGCGGGCAAGGTGCGCCACATCGGCTTCACCGGCCACAAGCACCCGGGCATCCACCTGAAGATGCTCGGGAAGGGCTACCAATGGGCGTCCTCTCAGATGCCGATCAATCCGATGGACCATTTCTACAGGTCCTTCCAGAAGGAGGTGGTGCCCATCTGCCTGGCGAAGGGCGTGGGCGTGATCGGTATGAAATGCCTCGGTGGCGGTCCCCGCCAAGGCGAGATTCCCACGACCACGAAGGTCACCGCCGAAATGTGTGTCCGCTGGGCCCTGAGCCTCCCGGTGTCGTCGATCGTGCGCGGGTACCTCACGATGGAGCAGCTCGACGCGGATGTCGAGATCGCCCGCGGATTTGCCCCGCTGTCCGAAGAGGACCGCGGAGAGATTATGGCTCTGGCCGCTCCGGAGGCTGGCGACGGCCGCCACGAGCATTTCAAGTCCACGCAGCGTTACGACGACCCCATCTATCGCAAGATGCATGGCTTCGAGGCCTGACGCCGGGCCGATTGCCGCCCCCGACGCACCATCTGGAACCAATACCTCGTACAATTGATTCAGAAAGGCGACGGTCGGGAGTGCGTCGGCTAGGCCCATGACGTTGTTCGGAACAGACGGGATCCGCGGGCGGGCGGGCGAGCCCCCGCTGGACGACCGCACGGTGTTCGCCGTTGGGCTGGCCCTGGCGGACCACATTGCTCAGGACCTTAACGGGGGCGTCCTGATCGGAATGGACAAAAGAGAGTCGGGGCCGGGGATCGTACGTGTCCTCTCGGCTGGGCTCAAGGACGGCGGCGCCGAGCCGGAATTTGCTGGAGTGCTTCCGACGCCGGCAGTCGCCCACGCCACGCGCAACGGCAGCTACGGTCTGGGGGTCGTCGTCTCGGCCTCCCACAACCCGTTCCGCGATAACGGGATCAAGGTCTTCGGCCCATCGGGCTACAAGCTGCCCGACGACTGCGAGGCGGCTGTCGAAGGCCGTGTGCGGGCCCTGCTCTCAAATGGCATCAGGCCTCGCTCCGAGGAGCCCGCCGATCGCCCGGATGTTGCGCAGGCCTACATTAGGCATTTATTGGAGGCGGTTCCC
>JAJDWM010000636.1 GCA_022825595.1 Bryobacterales bacterium
TCGAGGGCGCGGTCAACCCCGCCCTACGCACCCGCGTCACGGTGAGCGTGGTCCTCGACAATCTCGCCGCCGGCCTGACGGCCGAGGAGATTGCGGAGAGCTACCCATGCGTGTCCGTCGACGCCGTCACGGCGGCCCTCCAGTACGCGACGAAGCTGGCCAGGGAGGGGACCGTGCCGCTGGGCGCATGAGCCGCGACGATGCGTAAGTACGAAGTCATCATCTATTGGAGCAACGAGGACGACGCTTTCATCGCCGAGGTTCCCGAGCTTCCCGGCTGCTGTGGGCATGGCGACACGAAGTCGGCCGCCCTGCACAGCGTCGAGCAGGCGAGCGAGCTCTGGATCGACACTGCGCGGGAGTTCGGCGACCCCGTCCCGGAGCCCCGGGGGAGCGCCTGATGCTGGCTTAAGGCCGCATGACCGCAATTGCGGAGGCGGTCGCCGAGGAGGACGCCCTCGACTGGCTGCGGCACCTCGGCTGGCAGACCGCCCACGGCGGAGGGCACCATCCGCGGGGCAGGCACAGGTCGTCGACTTCGACCGGCCCACAGTCAGCGACTGGCTCGCGATCAATCGGCCGTCAACGTCTCGAGGGCGCCGCTCAACCGCCCGCCAGAAAGGAGCGCGCAGCACCGATCACCGCGGGGCCGATCTCGTCGAGATCGCCTTCGCGGAGCAGGTGCGCGGGGGAGCAGTCGTCAAGCTGCGGGTTCAGGCCCTGGAACCAGGCCTGCGCGACCGCTGCCGAGTCGGCGGCCGCGATTGGGGCGGCGGCCTGCAGGGTGACGCGCAACCGCCGCTGCACCTCGGCGCTCGGCGCGCGCGACCCCGCCGCCCACTGGTGGACGGCGCGGGTCTCTTTCACCGAGCCCAGGTACGCGCAGAGCCTTGCACCAAGGATATCGCGCACCTCGCGGACCACCTCCGGGAAGGCGGAGCGCGTCGCTCGCGCGTGCGCGTCGTAGTCCGGGCGGCCAACGGGCGTGGTCGTCATGGAGAGAGTATAGCGCATCAATCCCCACTGCAATCACAGTTCATATCACAGGAGCGCTTGGCCACTGGTTAGCCGATCTCACGCCGATCGCCGAACGACCAGCACCCCCTGCTGCTATAGGAAAGTTCGTTACTGCCCTCACGCCCGTTTTGCACCATCTGCCCCAATGAGGGCTGTTTGGGGCTGACAGAGGCAGTAGAAAGAGAAACGTAGGTAACACTGCCCCACTGGCACCGCGCATGTGCAAGTGGCACAAGGCTTTTTCATGGGGCAGCGTGCACGGCAGGCTGTCGCGGGGAAGCCCCCTACCGGAAGTCCTGCGCCCGGCGAACTGACAGTTTGTCACCCCCGTGTGAGGAAGTGCAGGCGACGGCGTTCGGGTGCAGCGGGAGCCGGCAACCGCCAAGCCGGACCGAGCGGCCCGTCGACGGCAATCGACACCGCGGTGGAGCACGCCAGCAGGACCCCGCGCATGTCCGCGGCAGTGCGGAGAAAGACCTCCTCGGCGTGCTCGGTCTCGAACACGAACAGCACCACGGGAGACCTGCCTTCGTGGTCGAGCCGCGCGCGGCCGTTCCCGAAGTAGCGGGCATAGGACGCCAGCCGCTCCGGCAGCCGCTTCGGCGTCGTGGCACGCCGCTCGTACTCGAGCAGGTACCACGTCCACTCGCGCTTGTAGCCCAGCTGGAACGAGGCGTCGGGGTGGATCACGTAGCCCGTGTCGTCGTGACGGTAGGTGATCTGCGAGCGGTGCGTGGGCAGCAGGTCCAGCAGGTCGTGGTCGGGCGAGTACCGCGCTTCCAGCGCCAGCAGCGAGACGAACTCCGCCAGGCCCCGCTGGTGCTCGCGCTGCGACGCCAGGGCGCGCAGCGCTGTACCGACGTAGCCGCCCGCCTCCGTGCGCTCCGCGCTCCAGCGGCCGAGCATGGGACCGACGGCCGCCCGGTCACGGCGCGCGAGGTACGTCAGCCCCTCGTCGGTGAGCACGTGCACCTCCCCCTCGCGGCGCGCGAGACCGAGCCGCCGCAGCGGACGCAGCAGCTGGTTCGCGCGCCGCTCGCTGAGGCCGCCCATGAGGTTGGCGAGCTGCTCCGTCGTGCACAGCGGCCACGCCGCCAGCAGGTCCACCATCCGCTTCTCCGCCGTCGTCAGCCGCAGCGCCACCGCGGTCCCGAGCGCGTCGCCCGGCGCCGGCGGCGTCGCCCTCCAGCCTCCCGACGTCGGCCACGCCCAGCGTCGCTTCGGCAGCACCCGGTGCACGGGATGCCCGGCCTCGCGGGACGCGAGGTCGACCAGCCCCGCCAGGTTCGCGTGCGGCTCGACGACCGGCGTCTCCCCGTACCCGTGTCCGCCCGTCTGCCAGACACGCGCCCACGCCCCCTGGCCGATCACGGCGCCCAGCGTAGCCACCGCGCTGTGGTGGGAGCCAGAGGGCTCCACCAGCGCACGCACGGCGCGGCGCGTGTCCTGGTCCGAGTCGGTCGCGACCAGCGTCACGTGGGGAAGCTCCTGCAGGTCCAGCCGCTCGATCGTGCGGATACGGTAGCGCAGGCTCGCGGCGCTCAGCGCCGCCCCCTGTCGCACGACCCCCAGCATGCGGTCTCCGGAAAGCGTGATGAGCGCGTCGTACGGCCCCCGGCGGCAGTGCTCGACGCGCACGGCGTCCTGGTCGGCGTCGGCGATCATCGCGCCCAGTTCGTAGAGGAGCGCAACGCCGTCGAGACGCTCGGCGAGCAGGCGGAGCCACTGGCGGGAGACGGGGTGGCGACGCAGCAGCTCCCCGCGCGCCCGTGCGTCGTCCCCGAGGACGGAGACGGCCATCGGAGTGGGGACGTGGCGCTGCAGGGCGCGCCCGCTCAGCATCGCCAGCCGGTGCGGGTGTGACGCCACGAGGCCCATCCTGCGCAGCTTCCCCAGCTGCTCACGCAGGGTGGAGTCGGGCGCGCGCTTGAGGCGCGAGAGGTCCTCGACGCTCGCGAAGGGCGTCTCGCAGACGAGCAGCAGCGTCTCGTGGAGGGCCTCTGTCAGGCGTGGGGTGCGGCGCTCAGGCGCCGGGCGCGCATCGCCCCCGAGGGAGCGCGCCGCCGCGGCCAGCTTGGTGGGGCTGTCGCCGGCCCTGCACGTCACCGCCCGGGGCAGGGCGCGGCCCGGCTGGCCGCGCTCGAGGAAGCGCCAGAGCGTGTGGCGCGACACGCCGAACGCCGCCGCCGTGCGCCCGTGGCCATGGCGCTCGACGTGCGCGTGCAGGTACTCGCCGATGGCGTCGATCAGTTCCCGTTCCACCGCGTTGCTCCGGCATGTGCCTACCAGCGTAGTCGGGTTCTGCGCCCCGGGCATTTCCCCTGGCTTCACGAACGACCCGGAGCACGAAGCAACCACGCTGCTGGCCGGTCGGAGGAGTCCGGGGCTGGCGTGGTTGCGGAGCGTGACGGAGTTCGACGACGCGCTCCTGAACTTCGACGGGATCACGTTCCGGAATCGACGAAGTGTGGGTGGTCGCCCTTGACGACGGGCAGATGACCGTTCTCCGGTTCTCGGGTTCAGGCTCCCCATGGTCACTCCACCGCGACCTGCAACCGCAAATCAAGGCGGACCGACCGCCGCCGACCAGGTCCTGAGAGCATCGATCTGTCGAGTTCAGGCCATGGCCGCCCCGACCCCGGCCGCACGCAGGCGCACTCGTTGATCGCTGTGTGGCGGGGTGCTCCCGCCGTAGAATGGTTGGACGTAGGACCGTTCCCGCGCTGGAGGACGGATGACGAACGCAGAGATTCCCGCCCGAGAGCGTAGGCCCGGGGAGGAAACCACTCGCCTCGGCCGCGCGATCTACGAGCGGGACATCAGAGCGCAGGTGGAGTTCGGCCACCCCGGCGAGTACGTCGCCATCGACGTGGACAGCGGGATCTGGGCGATGTCCGATGACGCCCTCTCCGCGGCAGACGGCCTGCGGGCGCAGCGCCCCGAGGCGCTGGACGTCTTTCTGCTTCGGGTCGGGTATCGGGCGCTGCATCACTTCGGGCGTCCCGGAGGGCCGCGATGACTGAGCAAGCGATTAGCAGGGACGAGGTACTGGCACTCTTGCGCGAGCACAAGCCCGTGCTCGCCGAGCGCTTTGGCGTCGTGGATCTGGCGCTCTTCGGCTCCACCGTACGCGACGAGGCGGGGCCCGACAGCGATGTCGATGTCCTCGTCACCTTCAGGCGGCCGCTCGGGTCGGAACGGTACTTCGGCACGTGGCACTACCTCGAGGACCTGCTTGGCCGTCCGGTCGACTTCGTGACGGACAGGGAGCTGCGCGCGGAGTTACGGCCCTACGTCGAAGCCGAGGCGGTGCATGTCTGAGCACCGCTGGGCGATCTACGTGCGATGATCGACTGCTGCGATGGCGTCCTGATGCACACGGCGGGACTCGACCGCGAAGGGGTCTTCAGCACCAGGGTTGTCCGCGATGCGACGCTGTGGAACATCGGCATTCTCGGCGAGGCAGCCAACAACGTCCCCCAAGCGGTGCGGGAAGCTCACCCCGAGATCCTCTGGCGCAACATCATCGACGCCAGGAACCGGATCATCCACGGTTACGGTGATATTGATGAGGATGTCGCGTGGGACATCATCAGCCGTGACATCCCCGATCTGGTGCCTCTGCTGCGCGCACTGCTGGAGGAAGCGGAAGGAGAGGACAGAGCGAATGCAACGTAGGCCCTACGTCCCCTGAGGACGGCCGCATGAGCCGCAGGCGGGAGTACCGCAAGGTGATCCGGGAGTGTCCCTGGATGGCACCCGCTGCCCTGTTACACCGTATTGGCAACCCAATCTTCCTCCGCCTCTCTTGAGGAGGTCGTCAAGCCTCTGAGATGCCCTTGCCTGGGAAGAACCTGCGACTCAGATTCAGGAGATCTGACGTCAGAGGCGAGACCACCGCAGCTGGAACGATGAGCCCGGAGGCG
Source organism: Bryobacterales bacterium (assembly GCA_022825595.1). Taxonomy (GTDB): domain Bacteria; phylum Acidobacteriota; class Terriglobia; order Bryobacterales; family UBA6623; genus VXMF01. The sequence continues at coordinate 4,944 of JAJDWM010000636.1, forward strand.
GCGCGGGGCCTAGCCCGCCGGGGCTCAGTCACCGCCTGCGCCCTCCCCGCCGCTTTGAGCATCCAGCGTATCGTCGCGCGGTGCGTCTGCGCCCCCGGCCTCGGGCGTCCCGGGGAGATCCGCGAGGAGCCAGCGCCACAATTCGTCCCAGGCGCGCGTACGCGGCCCGGTCCGCCAGTGGGTGGTGAGGGTGACCTCACTGGGCGTCGAGTCCCGCGCATCCGCTCCCGAGGCTGGCTCGCGCACCGCCTCGCCTTCATGGTCGTCCCTGTCGTTTCGCATGGTGTCACTCCTGTCCCTGCTGGAGCACGCCGAACGGTGTTCGGCCTGCCGCGTAGGGGAGGATGCGCGCCCCCCGTTTAAGGGCGTGGGAGGGCAAGTGGGGCCGTGATGCGGTAGGCGTGTAAGGAGAAATGACGAATGTCAGCGGATGGGGCACTGCCGAAAACCTAGTGTGTACAGGGGAAAACGCCCCCTACCGGACGTGACGGAGAAGCCGCCCGATGAGCGGTCGTATTCCACTTCGATGTTCCAGAAACCCCGCGATTTGGGACATCGGGCGCACCACGACGGGCGGGGCGATGTTCCAGAAACCCCAGGAAATGGGACAACGTGGAACATGGGCGCAGGCGGCACGGCTACCGCTTCGTGGCGTGGCTCGCTCGGGAGACGGCGGCTTCGGACGGGGCCGACGGGTGTGGGGGACGCCAACGCTGGGGGACAGAGGCCGAGGCGCTGCTCATCTACGAGGGTTGGCACGCGCAGACCCCGAGCGGGTGGCAGCGGAGCCCGCGGGCGTCGGTGCTGGTGCAGACGACCTCCTCGATGGAGGCCGACGGGCGCCAGCGCTCGCTGTTCTCGTGGGCGGAGTTCATGGCCGACGAGACGAGCCGAAGCGGACTCCCTGGTACCCAACTAGGTTGGGGGGTACCATGCCGCCGTGGCTGACCCTCACCGTCCGTCCGTCGTCGACCTTTTTGCCGGCTGCGGCGGGTTGAGCCTTGGCCTGAGTCAGGCTGGCTGGGACATCCTGTGCGCCGTCGAACTCTCCCCGATGGCCGCAGAGACGTACTTTGCGAATCTCGTTGCGGCTAGTGAGGATGCCGACGGCGAGTACGCCGCACACGTGGCGAAGACGGCAGAGAGCCAGATTCGCGCTGGCCTCCTTGTGGGCGACGTGCAGGTTCTCAAGGATCACATCCCAGTCATGCGAGACATGCTGGGCGGCCGCGAACTGGAGCTGCTGGCTGGTGGCCCCCCTTGTCAGGGGTTCTCCCTTGCGGGTAGGCGGAACGTAAGCGACCCGAGAAATGCGCTGGTCTGGACCTTTCTGGAGATCGCCGAGTTGCTCCAGCCGCGACTCGTCCTCATGGAAAACGTCAGCGCCATCCAGAGTCCATTTGAGCAGGGAGCCCGAGCGAGCGTCCTAGCCGACCTCGAGGAAGCCCTTCGACGGACCGCATCGAAGCATGACGGCTATTCCACGGTGCGCCTGTCCCTCAGTGCTGATCACTACCGAGTTCCGCAACGCAGGAAGCGCGTCTTCTTGGTTGGTGTGCGCCGCGACATCGCAAGCGCGATTGGCATCGGCGATCATGAGTGGTGGGATTCTGAACAGGTGCGCCAGGATCTCTCCATGAGTCCTGTCGTACCACACCCAAGCGCTACGGCTCCACCCACGTCACGTGAGGCGCTGTGGGACATCGTCGGGTCGCATTACGCGCCGATGGACTTGGCGCCGAGCGATGCCGCCCGCGACTACGCACTTGGCGCGAGGGGTGAAGCAAATGGCCAAGGTGTGGCTCCCAACGGTTCTGCAGGTCCCCGGCCACAGAACCACAAGTTCCGTTCGCACCGGGCTACCACGCAAGCGCGGTTTCGCCTTCTCAGGCTCTTCCAGGAGCATGGGATCCGAAGTGATCTCTTCAAGCTCGCCGCCAATTGTGAGGACGGTCTGGAAGCGCATCTCAAGCCGCTTGAGTCGCTCCTCCCGATGGAGTTCCCCTCTCGCTCGGTCGAAACACTTGAAGAGCTCGTGGAGTTCGTACGCACTCTTCCATCACTGAAGCACAGCCAGCGCGCCTTAGATGCCGATTCCCCGGCACCGACGGTAACAACGCTGCCTGACGATCTCTGTCACTACGGAGCTGATCGGACACTGACCGTTAGGGAAATGGCGCGCTTGCAGTCCTTCCCCGATTCATTCGTGTTCAAGGGGCAAGAAACAACTGGCGGGATTAGGCGACGTGTCCAAGTTCCGCAATACAGCCAGGTTGGGAATGCCGTCCCGCCACTGTTGGCCGAAGCTCTTGGACTGCAACTCAGGAAGCTCGTGTCTCGCTCTTGCGGCACGAGTTCATGCTCTCCCGCCGATAGCGGCATGCGGGCGCTGGACACTCATGGCATCGTGGAGCCCTCGGGCGACATATAGCTGATGCGAAGTCGAGAAGGGCTACGAGGTAACCCCCAGGATCCGACGGTGGCACTAGGGCTAGGGCGAGCGCCTGCAAGTCCGGGTCATGACGGATGTCGGCAAGCCGCCGCGGCCCGAATACCCTCTCTAAGACTCGCGCTACGTTCGTGTCGATAGGAGCAACGACCTCACTCGACAGTTGAGCGGCGATGGCCCTCGCCATGTATTGGCCCACACCCGGAAGCGCCTCCAGCTCTGAAGCGCGCGCCGGGAGACCTCGCTCAATGACCACTCGGGCGAGCGCCTGCAGAGCGGCCGCCCGTCTCCTTTGGAGTCCCAGCGGCCTGAGCAATTCCTCGAGGTCGGGCCTCGGCGTGCTCGCGAGGCCGAGCCAGTCCGGGCATTGGTCCACAAGGGTCGGGAAGACCTTCGCAGCCTGCTCCGCGCGGGTCTGCTGAAGGAGGACCTCTGCAATCACGAGCTCGTAAGAACTTCGCTCCGATCGCCTCCAGGGGAATGACCGGCGAGTCGTTGCGGCGCTCCGCAGCACGCTGCATTGAAATGCCGCCCGGCACTCGGCGCAGGCCGAGGCTGGTCTAGCAGCATGCTCTAGGTGGGACGTGGCGACTGGCTCCCCAGAAATCCCCTCGCCCTGAGGCAACCCTCCTGGAGTCCTCTCACTCTTTGGCACGTCGCCGCGCACCCCTGACTTGTCTGATCGACTCGCTCTGCGGCTCTCTGCTAGGCTGCGAATCGAAGGCTAAACATCGATAGCGACCGGCGGCTTTGCCTGAGCCGCCGCTGCGTCAGCCCATACCTCTTGTGTCTACAACGGAAGGTACCAGCCGTGAACGAGTCTACCGCATTCGACCTGACGCCATCGCCGCGTGTCCTGAGGATGCTCGGCCAGATCGACTTCCGACCGTGGCAGTGCCTAGCCGAACTCGTGGACAACTCGGTCGACGCATTCCTCTCCAGCGGTGGTAGGGGCGAAATGTTCCCGCAGGTGAACGTTGAAGTTTCTTCTCTTGCGGAGATCAAGAGCGGCGATGGCAAGATACACATATCGGACAATGGGCCAGGTATGTCCGCTGAGGTACTTCAGGACGCGGTTCGCGCCGGTTTCTCGGGCAACAACTCTATCGACAAGCTTGGTCTCTTCGGGATGGGCTTCAACGTGGCAACTGCTCGTCTTGGATACCGTACCGAGGTCTGGACGACACGTGCGGAGGACGACTACTGGTCCGGGATTCGTATCGACTTCGACGAGATGGAACGAGCCGGCTCATTCCAAGCTCCCGCACTTAATCGCCGCAAGACTGCCTCGGAGTCACAGAGCCACGGGACCGAGATCGTGATATCCAAGCTGGATCGCGAGCGCGCGCAGTATTTGAGGTCAGGTGGCGGACTCAAGGCTACACGTGATCGAATGAGCCGTGTCTACAATCGAATCATGAGAGAAATCGGTCTCCGTGTCTTCGTGTGCGGTGCTCCGCTGAAACCCAGAGAGTTCTGTACCTGGGACAGGAGCCGCTTCGTTCAGACAACAGGCATCTTCGGATCCATACCAGCGATTCTCGACATCGATGAGGATCTCGGGTCCAGGCTCTACTGCGAAGACTGTTGGACATGGTTGATCGAGTCGGACGAGGTTTGCCCCGTCTGTCTGGGAACAGACCGGTTGAGCGAGCGCACACGTCGCGTCAAGGGTTGGCTGGGCATCCAGCGCTACTTTGACCAACAGGACTATGGGATCGATCTCATCCGCAATGGCCGCGTCATTGAAGAGCGCTCCAAGGTCTTCTTCTCCTGGACACACCCTGACACTGGCGAGGTGGTGCCGGAGTATCCCCTGGAACAGACACATTGGGGTGGCCGGATCGTGGGCGAGCTCAGCATTGACTTTGTCCCTCTGGCAAGCCACCAGAAGGATGCCTTTGACAAGCAGACGACTGAGTGGCACCTCGTCGAGAAGATCGTCCGGGGCGAGGGACCACTCCTGGTCGAACTGCGAAAGCGGCTAGGGCACGTTGGTCGGAACGAATCCCCGCTCGCCCGCCTGCACACGGGGTACCGGCGTGGATCACCGCCAGGCTTCCGAACGCTCGTCCCAGGTGATGCTTCTGGCAAAGGCATCAACGAGGAACCGAAGCGCTGGGCTTCGTATTTCTGGACCGGCGAGCCCGAATACTTGTCGGATGAGAAGTGGTGGGATGCAGTCCGCATTGCTCAGGAGGCACGCACGAAGAAGGGAGCTGAGGTCGCGA
>JAJDWM010000541.1 GCA_022825595.1 Bryobacterales bacterium
TCCCCATGATCGCCGGGTCCGTCGATGCGCACTACTCCCCGCGAGACTTGGAGTACGTTCGCGACCTCGGACTGGTTGCGGCATCTGGCCCTGTCCGCATGGCCAACCCAATCTACGCAGAGGTTGTCCCCTGCGAGCTGACCATAACGCAGCACTCCGTCCTCGAGAGCCTGATCTCCCCGAATTGGTATGTCCGCGACGACGGCAGCTTGGATCTGTCGAAGCTCTTGGAAGCCCTTCAGAGGTACTTCCGGGAAAACTCCGAATCTTGGCTGGAGCGCTACGGCCACCGCGAAGCGGGGCCCCACTTGGTACTGCATTCCTACCTGCACCGCGTGGTCAACGGTGGCGGGCGCATTACCGGAGAGTATGCCGTCGCCCGGAGACGGACTGACCTGTTGGTTGAGTGGCCGCGGCCCGGCGGCACCCTGCAGTCCAGTCCCATCAAGCACGTCATCGAGTGCAAAGTGATTGGCGAGCGCTCCTGCCTAGAGAGCGTGGTGCGCGCCGGTTTGCAGCAGACGGCGTCGTACATGGACTCATGCGGCGCGGAATCGGGACACCTAGTGGTCTTCGACATGCGGCCAGAGAAGACATGGAAGGAAAGGATCTTCAGGAGGGACCCGGAGCCGGACCACACGCCGGTGACGGTGTGGGGTATGTGAGCTCGACTGTGGCGGCAGCCACGGACGACTACTGGGTGATTCCGCCCAACGGAACGCTGATTACGCAGCAGCGATGGAGCGAGTCTTGGACGTCGATGAACGGCCCCGGGATGAGAGTTCCCTCGGGCAGCGAGGTGCCCGAGGTGCCGACGGACCACAAGCCCTTCCCGCGCAAGCCGTCGGCATACCCGTGCCGCTGGATCAAGGCTCCCGGTCTCCCCTGTGAACCACCCCGGCAGCAGCACGCGGCTGCGCACAGACGTACAGACGTTCCGCGAGATCCGCGCCGAACAATCTCTGCAACGTCGCCAAGACTTCCTTTGCCCCGCGCCTCTTCAGCGAGGGCCATCAATTCTTCCCTCCCCTCCCCCAGGGCTTCTCCGTGGTCAAGAGCTGTGGCGCCAACTGCGTTCTCTCTCCTCACCGGCGCTACCAAGTTCAGCCCCTTCGCCAGACCAGACAACCTCAACGCAAGTACACCGGACGCTCGCTACTCCGCCATCTGTGGCTACATCGAGCGCGACGTTGACACAGTCCTCGCCCCCGAACTCGACGGCCTTGACCTCTACAGGGTCCGACAGTCCCACTACTGCCACAACTGGGTCGGCGACGAGAGGGTCTTCAACCCCAGCGTCATCCTTCTCCTCTTCGAAGAGCAGGAGATTGGGGACTCCTGGTTCGAGACCGGCACGCCTAAGGTCCTCCTCCCGAGGAATTTGCCGATGGCTGGCACGTCATTCACGGAGAGTGGTACGCACCGGGCAAGCAGCTCGAAAAGCGGCACTTGAAGTCGATTCTTTCGGTGGTGGCGCGCAATTCACTCACCTCCCAGATCGTGACTGACACCGGAGCGGGCCGGGTCCCGAACTCGCTCAGGATTGTCCGGGCACAGACACGCGCGTACAGTATTCTCAGCATCGGCCAGTTGGCCAGCCGGGGATCCAACCGGCCAGACCTTGGGTCAAGGGAGCCCGAGGAACACCTCCGTCTTGGCAACCCGCTCAGAATCGACCGACTGCCACCCGATGATGGTTTAGGGTTACTGCCAGAGAGGAGGACACCGTGCCCGTTACAAGGAGAGAATTGGGGGCCGCAGCCCTGGCCGGGACCGCGAATCGACTCGTTCCCGCCGCAGCGCAGCAGCCGTCCCGTTGGAATCCTCTGGTTCCAGGAAGGCAGGCGCCCGAGGCCAGGGAAGGGATGGACCGGTCCGACACGAGGCCGTTGCAGTTAGCGCCGGCGGATCCCTTCGCCCCTGGTGCCGGCATCGGAATCGGTCACCGATTCCCCCCGAGGCCCGAACCCGAGGTTTTCGACTTCTACCACGCGACAGGCATCGAGTATGGCAGTGTACTGGCACGTCTGGGAGAGGTCAGTTATGACTGGCTGGCCCGCATGAAGGAGCGGATGGCGCAACGTGGCATTCGCCTGCTAAACGTTAACGTCGTCGGACTGCATTGTGATCCGGTGATCGTGCTGGGGCTGCCGGGCGTCGAGGAGAAGCTGGAACTGTACCAACAGTTCATCCGCGACGCTGGCCGGGCGGGAATACCGTACACGACCTACGGGCATATGGCGAATCTGCGGCTGGGCTACGGCGTGACCGCGAGAGTCCCCTCCCGCGGGCAGCGGGCGCGCCAGTTCGATGCGCGAGTGGCCGAGGGCTTTCCGCTCTCGCACGGCCGCCGGTACTCGGAGGGTGAGATTTGGAAGTCATTCACGAGGTTTGCTAGAGCCGTAGTGCCGGTCGCAGAGGACGCCGGCGTACGCATCGGGCTCCATCCCGATGACCCGCCCTTGCCGTCGCTCGGGGGCGTGGCGAGGGTGTTTCGCGACTACGGAGGGTACAGGCGCGCCCTTGAGATCACCGACAGCCCCAACTTCGGGTATTGCTTCTGCATGGGAACTTGGGCGGAAGGGGGCGAGAGTACGGGCAAGTCGGTGATTGAGATGATCCGCGAGTTCGCACCACAAGGCAAGATCTTCAAGGTGCACTTTCGGAATGTCGATCAGCCCATGCCACGGTTTACCGAGACCTTCGTCGACGACGGCTACACTGACATGATCGAGGCGCTCAGGGAGCTGAGGCGGGCCAACTTCAACGGGGTCATCGTGCCCGATCATGTCCCGGGGATGAAGCCGATGGGCGACAGGAACACCGCCTACACGGTGGGCTACATGCGGGCGTTGAGGGATATCGTCAACCGCGAGTTTGTGTAGGCAGGGATCGCTGGTGCCATACGGTCCGCGCGGTCGGCGGAGGTCTGGCCAGTTTCAGGGCCTCAAACCGCTTGCGGGCTGCTCCTCTGTTTCCCGCAGTCCTGCGGTCGCGTCTCCCAGCGTTCCACGGCAGGCTGAGGCCGTTCCGGGCCACCCGGGCCCCAACGTCCCATAGGGTGTCCCGGCAGTCCAGTTCGGCCACCAAGTTCCGGAACGGGGTCGGCTCGGCCACCTGCCAACCGGAGCGTCTGCCAACGAATTGGTGTAGCGTTGCCGCGTCTCGCAAGCCGCGTACTCGCGCTGGTCTGCGCCTCTGGCCATGGGGCAGCAGACCTGGAAACGGGCCCTTCCTGCTGGCAGTGTGAGACACGCCGATCCGCGGGTCTCGGGGCATGCTTGGCCGAGATTCCGCAGCCGACTCAGCGGTGTATGAACCAGCCGGTTCCTAGCCTTGCGTCGGTATACTCTTGCCGTGCCTGTCCTTCCGATGCGACTGCTGGTTCTCTGTGTTGCATTCTTGCCGCTCGCGCTAGGCGCAAGCGAGGATGTCGGGAGCCAACTCCAGAGGATGCTCTCCAGTCATCCGGAAGCCGATGCCAATGGGGACGGGGCGCTCACCAAAGAAGAGGCCGCCAGCTACATATTCAAGACAAGACAGCGCGGCCGCATGAACCGCGGGCCGGGCATCCGAGACCGGACTCTGATCGACGCCTACGAACCACGCTCGCACGGTTTGATGCCTTACCGCCTAATGAAGCCGCTTCACGTTGAGCCCGGGAAGCGTTATCCGCTGATCGTCAGCCTCCACGGTTCCGGCGGCGTAGGTGACGACAACCTGAGCAACCTCCGGTTCTGGAATGGCGTCATGGCACGGCCGGAGTGGCGGCGAAAGTTCCCGTCCTTCGTGCTCGTCCCGCAGCGAAGGCCAGGGGGGATCTGGGGCCCTAAACCGGATGTGCCCGGTACGGAGGACCTGTTTGTCCGCGACGACTTGCCGCGAACCTTCGAGATAGTCGAGTTGCTCCAAGGCGAGTTTCCCATCGACGCGGATCGCATCTACGCCCTCGGCTCTTCGGGGGGCGGCGCCGGCACGTGGAACATCATTGCCGCGCGGCCCGACGTGATCGCAGCCGCCATTCCAGTCTGTGGACGATTCAATCCCACCGAGGCGTCCAAGCTGGTCCGAGTCCCCATCTGGGTGTTCCACGGCGATGCCGACCCGCTTGTCTCGGTCGAGTTCTCGCGCACTGCATTTGCCGTTCTTGCCGAGGCGGGCGGGGACATCAAGTACACGGAACTGCGCGGAGTCAAGCACCCGTCATGGATTCAGGCGTTCACCTATGCAGGTGACGACGAGTCAAAGGGATTCGTGACCCGGCTTGGCAATCAAGCATCCGATCCCACTCTCGACGTTTGGGAGTG